>DATDNG010000124.1:0-18545 GCA_036518375.1 Nitrososphaeraceae archaeon
CGTTCACCTTGTATGATGCAACTAAAATGGGATCGGATATGTTGAATGCAGCAAAATCTTTTGATGATAGAGTGAGCATAGATAGCGGCAATTTTACAAATTCTGTAACGACTCATGTACTGTTGAATTCCACTGGTATAAGGGCAGAAGAGAGTGTCACTTCATTTTCTTGGTCAATTATGGGAATGGCAATTAACGATAAAGAGGTTTCCAACTTTGATTTCAGATTTGGAGGTACCCACCACGTTAAGGATATCGATGTATTTTCAACAGGCAGAGAATTTGCTAAAACAGTTGTAAATTCGCTTGGGCCGCGAAAAATTGAGAGCTTTATAGGAAAAATGCTACTAACTCCTCCAGCCGCAACAGAGTTAATACAAGATGTAATAGCATATTCCATTAATTCCTATATAGTGCAGAAGGGAGCAAGTAAATTTGGAGGAAAGATTGGTAAGTATGTATCTTCAGATCTCTTGACCCTTGAGGATGATGCGACTGATATAAACAGCTTAGCATCCTCTAGTTTCGATAGGGAAGGTGTTCCCCATAGACGTAATATTATAATCGAGAATGGAATTTTAACGAAATTCATCTACAATACGTATACTGCCAATAAAGATAATATGGAAAGCAGCGGTAACGCAGGAGGCTCTCCAAAGATCCCACCAATGGTATCTGCTACTAATATTATCATCAAGCCAGGAAAGCCAAAATTGGAGGATTTAATTTCGGAAATCGATAGAGGTATTATAGTTAATAGGTTTTCTGGAAATGTAAATCCTGCAAATGGGGATTTTTCAGGTGTAGTAAAAGGAGGACATTATATTAAGAAGGGAAATAACGAGTATCCTGTTAAAGAAGTAATGGTAGCTGGCAATATTTTTGATGCACTATACGACCTTGTAGGTATTTCAAAGGAAAGGAAGGTTCTTGCAGATTCAATTCTGCCTTATATGCTGTTTGATAATATATCTTTTACTGCGGGTTGAGATGAAGGATAAATGGTAGATTATGACATATCAGTTGTAGGAGGAGGTCCTGCTGGACTCTCTGCAGCATACGCTGCTGCTAAATCTAAAGCCAAAGTAATTTTATTTGAAAAAGATCAATCTATTGCTCATAATATCAGAACTAGTGGCGTAACATGGATAGAAGAAATTGAAAAACTTGGAATTTCAAAAGACCATTACAATCCTATAAAAAATTATTCTTTTATTTCACCATCTAACGAAGTTACTATCAGAGGAAATACTGCTAAATCGTGTGTATTGAATGTTCGAAGCGTTTATCAGCATCTTGCTTTCTTAGCGGCAGAAGCAGGCTCAGAAATTATGATAAAGAGTAATGTAACTAATGTAGTTTTGGACTCCAAAAATCGAATTTCTGGACTGAAAGCAGGTACTCCTAAAGGGGAAATTGTCCTAAGTTCTAAACTTGTAATAGATGCAAGCGGTTTCAATAGTTCTGTTGCTCAAAGATTAGGTCTAGTTAATAGATGGAAGAGATATGGGATCGGAGCTGAGTATGAGTGTTATTGTGAAAATGTGGATAGTGAAACATGGATTCTAATGATGGGACGGCAATATTCTGATGCTGGCTATGCTTGGATTTTTCCATTATCGAAAAATAGAGTAAGGATTGGAGTTGGTATTGGCAGGCCAGAATCTAGTACCGATCCAGTAGAAAAATTAAATTCAATAATCGAAAAGAGATTGAAACCGTTGGACAAAATGGGCAAAATTCAGCCAATTGAGCTACATCATGGGCTTATCCCAAACGAAGGACTTAGAAAATCTACTGTATATGATGGATTAATATTGGTCGGAGATTCAGCAGGACAGGCTAATCCTCTGGTTCTAGAAGGCATCAGATATGCTATAGAATTTGGTATGCTAGCTGGAGAAATTGGAGCCAAGTCGTTGGCACAAAATTCTGACAAAGAGTCACTCTTGGAATATGAGAGAATTTGGAAAAATAGAGTAGAATCAAAAATAAACTCTGCTCTTAAGGTTCAGTCAAGATGGATTGGACTTAGGGATGAGGATTGGGACAGAGAGATTGAGATCTTACGGGATATGTCCTATGAGGAGTTTTTGGATTTTATCAAAGCAGAATTTACAGCTAGGAAAATGCTAAGGCTTGCATTAAATCATCCAAAGCTTATGGCCAGACAGTTATTCGATACGGTCTTAAAAAATTAAAGCAAGACTTTTATATCTTCATAAATCAGCAAGTCACACCTTGCCTGCGGGGACCATTGAACAATTTACTCCAGTCATATACTTGTTTGGCTTTGGTGTATTAGCGTCGGTTCCTGCACTCATTATATCTAGATTGATTTCGCCACGTCGCCGATACAATCCTGTCAAGTTTCTGCCCATGGAATGTGGCCAAATGCCAACAGGTGAAGGCCGTTCTCACTTTATGATGCAATACTATGCTTATATACTAATGTTTGTTGTTTTCGATGTCATGGCAATATTCCTTTATACATGGGCCTCCGCTCTATTTTTAATCCCGAGAGCAGCAACTCTTCCGGTTATGGCATTTTTAGGCATAATGTTTGCTGCAATGGGTTATGCCCTGTATTTAGCAGGGAGGAAAGGAATATGGTAATAATTTCGCTAAGTATTAAATATCTAAATTACCCACAAATAGGTGAGGAAAGGCTATGATTAAGGACCTAATTAACCCTACAAACTTCAACCTCATGGTGAGTAAGATAAGTGATATCTTAGTAAAGGCCCTAGACCAGCCATTGGGATACGCAATAAACTGGGGAAGGATATGGTCGCTATGGCCTGTACATCTTGAAACGGCATGCTGCAGCGTCGAGTTCGGAGCAGCTTCAGGCCCACGGTATGATGTAGAAAGGTTCGGAATTATCGAAGCCTTTGGTTCTTTGAGACAGTGTGACCTTATAGTTGTACAGGGAACTGTTAACAGAAAAATGGCACCAAGATTGAGAATGGTCTATGATCAAATGCCAGAGCCAAAATACGTAATTGCAATGGGTGCATGTGCAATTACGGGAGGCCTGTATGTCGACTCGTATAATGTCCTTCCAGGAGTTGACGGGATCATACCGGTAGATGTGTATGTTCCTGGATGCCCACCTCGACCTGAAACATTGATCCAAGGCACAATATTGCTGCAAGAAAAGATCAAAAGGTCAAAGATCAAATAAAAATGAGCCAAGATCAAAATAACAAGTCTGCCAGTTCAATAACCCCCTCACAACCGCCATCAACACCTGCAAAAGCTGCTGCTCCGCCAGCAAAAAAAGAAATAGAAGTTCCAGCCTTTGAAAAGGGACTTGTTTCCCAGATAATATCCAGATTTGGGGAGGATAAAATCAAAGTAGCATATATTCGGCCCCTACGAATGAAAGTTAATGTAGATCCAACAGGTATAATTGAAGTTGCGACTTTTATTCGTGATAATTTAGGGTTTGATCATGCAGAGTCTGTGACGGGTACTGATTATCCAAAGGACAATCAGATAGAAGTTATTTATCAGCTAGGATCATATTCAAAAGATGATATTGTAGCACATATTCTTTCTCTGGCAACACGAACCAATCGCGATGATGCACGACTGCCATCATTGACTAATGTTTACAAGAGTGCTGAATATCATGAGAGAGAGACCTTTGAAATGCTGGGGGTATACTTTGAGGGCCATACAAGAAATGAGCGATTCCTGCTACCAGAAGACTGGGCTGATTTACCACCACTAAGAAAGGAATTTAGAATTAGAGGAAGATGATGGGTGACATAAGAAAATATGGCAAAAAACGTTGAAGATCAAATTGATGAGTCGGAGAAGTTAGGAATGCAAATTGTAAAAGAGTCAGAAGAAGACCGTTTAATGACCCTTAGCGTTGGACCCCAACATCCTGGTTCCGGGCACTTTAGATTCACAATCAAAGTTGATGGTGACTATGTTGTTTATTGTGATCCTGACCCCGGTTATGTACACCGTGGAGAGGAGAAAATGTGCGAGTACCGTAATTTTATTCAAAATATTCCCCACCTTGAACGTCCTGTGATTCATGATTCTGCTAACATTACATATTCATACAGCCTAGCTGTAGAGGAACTGGTAGGAATTCAAGTACCAAGAAGAGGCCAGTTCATCCGAGCCATTGCATCGGAACTTGATCGTCAGATTTATACTTTATACTGGCTAGCAATTTATGGAATTTTCCTAGGTCATTCGACAATGTTCATGTGGCCTACTGGAGACAGGGAATTATTTATCGATCTTATGGATGCGTTGAGCGGCGCAAGAGTAACTCATGCATTTAATATACCTGGCGGCGTCCGAAACGACATACCATCAGGTTTTAAGGATAAATGTCTAAGACATATCTCATATTTTGAAAAACGGTTAAAGGAATATGAGGATATTTTCTATACTAACCCTCTTTTCATACAACGGACCGAGGGTGTAGGAATTCTTACAAAGGAAGATGCAATCAAACTAGGTGTTACAGGGTCTGTGTTGCGAGCATCTGGAGTTCCATATGATATACGAAAGGCTGAACCCTATGATGTTTACAATGAGATCGACTTCAAGGTTCAGTACATGAAAAGCGGTGATTCCCTTGCAAGAGCATATGTTCCACTTTTGGATATGAAAGAATCATGCCATATTATGAGGCAGCTGCTTGACAAGATGCCTGAATCTGGAGAAGTTCGAGCAAAACTACAACCAACTCCAAAGGGGCCGCCAGGAGAAGCCTATAGGAGGGTAGAATCAGGCAGAGGTGCTCTTGGCTATTATATTGTTAGCGATGGTAGCCCAAAGCCTTATAGGGTAAAGATGTCCGTTGGTTCTTTTAGAAATATGATAGCATTACCACATCTTCTGGTTGGCTCAAAGCTGGCCGATATGCCATCTGTTTATTGGTCACTGAATTATTGGCCTGTGGAGGCTGACAGATAATAAGATGGCATCATATCCACAAGAATACCGTTTTGGAAATTTTGTCGCTAGCATTATTCGGCTAATTCTTTGGATCATAATTATAGTTTCACTTATAGGCTTGCCTGTGATTTTTGCAATATTATTCTATGTGCCGCTTCCGCCTGTAAATGGGGAGGTTCTTACACCATATCTGTTCCTATCTATGATGGTCGATCCCACGCGTACTCTACCAATTCTGCATTTTATAATCCATACTGATATATTTAAGGTGGTAGTATTTCCTGGCTTTTCATTTGCAGCATTATTTGCAGCAGTTACAATATTTGTTGAACGAAAATTTCTAGCCAAAATGCAGCTAAGGATAGGTCCTCTTTATTGTGGCAAAATCGAAGGAATTTTACAGCTGCTTGGAGATGGCTTGAAATTAATCGCCAAAGAGATCATTATTCCATCTGGTGCTGACAAACCAATTTTCTGGGCTGCCCCTGTGGCTTTTGTCGCAACAGCAGCTGCAGTAGTTGCGTTGATACCTGTAGCGCCTGGATGGGTAGCTGCAAACGTCAATGTTGGTATTATTGCAGTATTTGCAATTCTTGGATTTTTCCCATTAATTGCATTGCTTTTTTCATGGGCAAGCAATAGCAAATATCCATTCATTGGTGGATTACGTGCATTACATCAGATGATCGCTTTTGAAATTCCATTCTTTCTTTCTGCACTTTCTGTTGTAATTTTATCTGGCTCACTTAATCTAACCGACATTGCAAAGGCACAAAATCCATACTGGTATATTTTCTTCCTTCCAATTAGCGCTTTTGTGTTCTTTATTTCCTCGTTGGCAGAACTTGAAAGAATTCCATTTGACTTACCTGAAGCAGAAAGTGAAATTGTTGCAGGATGGCTTACTGAAACATCAGGCATGATTTTTGGTCTAATACAGCTTGGATCGTATGTAAAGGTATACGCTTTATCAGCACTGTTTGTAATATTATTCCTTGGTGGATGGGCCGGACCTCAGATCTTTCCAAAAGAATTATCTCATGGTCCAACAGCTGGATTGATGGGATTGTTAACACTCCAGGGCATTTATAACGGAGTTACTGCTAATGCAATCTTTTGGTTTGTAGTAAAGACGTTTGGAATAATGATGCTCATGTTACTTCCAAGAGGTATCAGCCCTAGAATTAGAATAGATATTTTACTTCATACAGGGTGGTATAAACTCATAGTCTTGACTTTTATAAACATGTTTATAGCACTAGCTTTAATTTATGGTGGCATATTAGGACCGGGAGGATTGTTAACAGCACATTGACAAAACCAATATCGTCAGCAGCTGGAATGATCAAGGCTATAGAATCAGGCTCTAAACACCTTGTAATCAAGAGGTTTACCTTACGATATCCTGAGCAAAAGCTCAAATTCATTGGCGATGGCTACCAGTTTGATCCTAAGCGTGGAGTTGGTATTGCTGGTAGTCGTGGGAGACATATTCTATTCCATGATAAATGTACAGGATGTCAGCTGTGTGCTATTGCTTGTGAAGGTATTGCAGAAGCAATTGGAATGGTAAAAGTGGATGAACAATGGAAGCATAACAAGAAAGGTATCATGCCACAAATTGATTTTGGCAAATGTGTTTTTTGCGGTTTGTGTGTTGATGCATGCCCATTTTATGCACTATATATGACAAATGATTATGAACTCTCATCGTTTACCAAAGAGCACTTAATTTATACTCCAGCACAACTTGCTATAAAACCAAAATATGATGGCAATGTGGAGCTGAGAATTGATAAAATGGGTGCAACGCATGGTTGATCCTGTATTTATTGGCGTGGCAGTCCTGACAGTAGGTGCAGCAATAATTTCACTTGAAAGTCGCGAATTAATCTATGGCGCAATTGCTCTTGCAATATCTATGCTGGGTATTGCAGGATTTTTTCTCCTGTTAGAGTCACCATTTGTTGCAATGTTTCAGATCGCAGTCTATGTTGGCGCTGTTGCAGTCCTTGTTATCTTCACGGTAATGCTTGTCAGAACTCAGGCTCTCTTTACTACAAAAGAAGACAAAGGACGAAAATCTGCTGGTATTGTTCTTATGCTAATTTTCATGGTAGGCATAGGGGCGGTATTCATAGTATCAGCTCTTAATAACCATACATTTGGAAATCCTAAATCTCCAGCCATTGACTTTACTGCAATAGGCCAACAGATGCTCACTTATTATTCGCCAGCCTTAATTGCACTAGCCTTAACTTTAGCTGGTGCTGTAATAGGAGCACTAGCATTAGCTAGACGAGAGGAGGAGGAAATAGAACAGAAAAATGACTGAGCTAATCTATTATGTCTTACTATCCGTGGTCCTTGTTGCAATTGGTATTTATGGTCTTGTAGTCAAACGTAACGCTGTACGTATGCTCTTTGCGCTTGAGATAATTGCTAATGCCGCGAATCTGAACTTAATTGCCTTTTCTAGAAACCTATCAAACGCCCAAGGACAGGTATTTGCACTATTTTCTATTGCCATTGCGGCTGCCGAAGTGGCTGTGGGGCTGGGTATCATCATCATCGCATATAGGTTATACAAAGAAATCGATGTCGAAGAATTTAAAAGTATGCGGGGATAGGATAGGAGATATTAAAGATGGCAGAATCATCGTATTTCTTATTGGTAGCCACCTTTCTACCACTTCTTTTCTCACCTGTAGTATATATTTTAGGCAGAAGAGTTGTTGGTGTTAATATCATAACATGGCTTTCTTTCGGTGTTTTGGCTATATCGACTGGACTGCTTTTTATTCCTGCCTTGATGTTACATGGTGGACAGTCAGCTTATGTTGAAAGTTATGCTTGGAGCCAATTTGGAAACTTTGGTCTTAGACTAGATGGACTAAGCCTTCCATTTGCTCTGATAATTTATATCTTGTGTACCGTTCTTGCACTTTATTCAAAACCTTACATGGTACATAAAATCATGGAGGACACACACCAACGTGTTGGTGGTAGCAGCGATGACTTTTCTCATAGTAGTGGAGATCATAGCGATGACAGCCATCCTACTTCTTCAAGGACAAATATCGAAGGTGGCGTGTCTCAGGCGACAACCTCAATTGTTGACATAAAGCAACGACAGTTTGTAAACACTCAGATGGGGCTGTATTTTGCACTCTATATGACATTTTCAATGGGTATGCTTGGTACTGTCCTTGCAACTAACCTAATTGAATTTTTTGTATTCTTTGAATTGATGCTTGTCCCGTCGTTCTTTCTGATAGCATTTTATGGTTATGGTGCAAGGATGAGAATTGCCCTTATGTTCTTCTTTTGGACTCATGTGGGTGCCGTTGTTCTGTTGCTTGGCTTACTTGCAATGGGATTCTTTGCAGGAGGTTTTGATTTTGATGTAGTTAAAGCTAATGCAGCAAAAATCCCTGCGCAGTGGTTATCAATTATAGTCTTCGCTTTGGTGGTGGGACTTGGAGTAAAATTAGCAGCATTTCTCTTGCATATTTGGCTACCATATGCCCATGCAGAGGCTCCTACACCCGTTTCAGCCCTGCTATCACCAGCAATGATAGGTATCGGAGCATATGGTTTGCTGCGTTTATGGTTGGAGCTATTAACAGGAAGTTATGCACAGTATAGTCTTTATATCAATATGTGGGGTCTTGCCACCATGATTTATGGTGGGGCGATGGCATTAATGCAGGATGATATTAAACGAGTTCTTGCTTATTCTAGTATTAGCCAGATGGGTTACATTTTGTTTGGTCTTGGTTCTGCAAGCGAACTTGGCATTACTGGTGGAACTTTGATGTATGTTACACATGGCCTTGGCAAAGCAATACTTTTCATGATGGCAGGGTCAATTATACTTCAGACTGGAACCAGAAGTATGTCCAAGTTAGGCGGACTGGGTGGAAAAATGCCATACACTGCAGTCATAGCAATGATTGGCGGACTGACAATTATTGGTATCCCTCCAACTAGTGGTTTTATGGCAGAATGGATCCTCTTCAATGGGGTTTTGCAAACAGGAATTCATGACGCAAACTCTTTTAGAGTTGTATTATTTGGATTTGGTATTTTAACAACAGTATTGTCATCTGCATATATTCTATGGATGTACAAGCGTATATTCTTTGGAAAAATTCCAGAGGAATTGGTTCACGTCAAGGATTCAAATAGGTATGTTACTGTAACAATGGCTACACTTGCCGCATTAACTCTTATTATCGGAGTATATCCTAATCCGCTTCTCAATCCCATTACAGGATATATTCAAGGAATTTTCGCTCATACCCCAGCTGTATTAAAATTACCAACAACAATGGGGCAAAACGTAAGTACTAGTAGTAATGGTGGTGGAGGAATGCAAATTAACAAAAATATCATTCCAAGCTCTAATGAATTTAGTAATAATAATATACATAGTCATAATGATATAGGTGTCATTAAAATAGCAAGCACTTCAAAAGGAGCACTAAAGTAAAAATATTTTGGATGGATGGTCGGTGAAAAGTTAAAAATGGCAGGGATAGTAGGATTTGAAGGAATCGCAATAAATGCTTGGTTAGTATGGATTCTGCCATTTGCTGGCGGAGCCATTATTCCAGCAGTTGCTAAAGTAGGTAAAAGGCTAAGAGATTATACTGCAGTTGGATTTGCACTTGCAAGCGCAATTTCAGCTGCAACTTTAATTCCATTAGCACTCTCAGGTAGTGAAATACATAGTCAAATAAATTGGATTTCGGTAGTTAATGTGAAAGCCGGCGTCTTGCCTGATCCATTGGCTATAGTGATGACTAACTTGGTTGCTTGGATTTCATTTCTTATTATCGTGTACTCGACAGGCTACATGCACGGAGATAGAGATCTGACAAGATATTGGTTTTTCATGTTGTTCTTCATTGGATCTATGCAGCTGATTGTGTTATCCGATAACCTCTTAATGGTCTTCTTTGGATGGGAGGGCGTAGGTCTTGCTTCATATGCACTGATCGGATTCTGGTATTATGACAAGAAGAAGGACTTTGTAGGAAAAATAGGAGATAAGGCTGGAGGAATTGCAATGTGGGCCTCGCCTAGTCATGCTGGAATGAAGGCGTTCCTAATGACAAGAGCAGGAGATACAATGATGTTAGCAGGAATGTTTATGATCTTTATTTATTCTGGAACTTTTGGTTTCAAAGAATTACTCCAAAACCAGACGTGGGCAGCACAGATGGCTCATCAGAACCTACTTGTTCCAGCAGCAATATTGTTATTTGGTGGAGCAGTTGGGAAGTCTGCTCAGTTTCCTCTAAATGAATGGCTATTAGAGGCAATGACTGGACCAACTCCGGTTTCGGCGCTTATCCATGCTGCAACTATGGTTAAGGCCGGTGTATTTCTTGTAGCGCGAATTGGTCCGTTGTTCTTTGCACTAGCTGCATTTGGAATGACCCAATTCTTTGAAGTAGTCGCATGGGTCGGCGCTATTACTGCATTTTTGCTTGCAACACAAGCTATAGTTAATCCTGAGATTAAAAAAGTGCTTGCGTATTCTACTGGTTCTCAGATAGGTTATATGATGATGGCTCTTGGTATAGCAGGACTATCGGTAAATTTTGTTGATGGTTATGCAGCAGGATTCTATCAACTCATGAGCCATGCAATGTTCAAGGCATCACTCTTCATGGGTGCAGGAGCATTATTACATACTGTTGGATCTAGGTTCATGACTGATATGGGCGGACTTCGTAAACATATGAGAAAGACCTATATCTTTATGCTACTTGCAAGTCTCTCGCTAGCCGCAGCTCCTCTCATTACCGCCGGTTTCTGGAGCAAGGATGCAATTTTTGCGGCCGTACTGGAATCAGGTTATGCTCATGCATGGCCATTATTTGGAGTGGCGGTCGTCGTCGCAGCAATGACTGCCTTCTACACATTTAGAATGATTGGCATGGCATTCTTTGGCAAGAAAAGCAAATATCTGGAGGAAATGGAGCAAAGAGGTCACCATATACATGAAGTGGGTCCGAATATGTGGGTACCATTCGCAATTCTAGCGGTGGCGACTATAGCAACAGGAGTTGTTGGCTTTATCATTGGACCCCAGATTACCAATTACTTTGGAGGATATCTTGTACATTATTTTGGGATTGGAAAAGAAGTGCCTTCTGCAGGAGTTAGTATTGAACCTGAAGGAGGTAAAACATTCTTTGGCCTTAATCCAACCGCAGCAGCAGCATCATTTGGAGCCTTTGCAATCGGTGCTATTCTTGGGTATATAGTCTACATTGCAAGAAAGGTTGACCCTGATATTATATCGAGGAACATTATAACAAGAGCAATTTGGAAGTTTCTTTACAATCGATGGTATCTCAATACTTTACTTTATTGGGGTGCTGTAATCGGACCCATGGCTATATATCGTATAATTTGGAGGTATTTTGAGAGTACTATAATAGATGGAATTAGCCCTGCATTTCAATATACTATGGCATACTTCTCCAAGGTCGTGAGAGCCGGACAAACAGGTATAACTCAAACTTATTTATTTGTATTTGGTGTAGGCATTATGATAATTGTAATGCTCATGTTATTATAGGAGAGATGACATAAGAAAAATGACAGATTTAATTTCGACTCCGCTTCTTGTTACTTTGATACTGGGAGTCGCAGGGCTTGCAATTCCCATTATAGATGCTTTCAAAAAGGAAAGAGGTTCTAATAATCGCCTTTATAGTGGGATTGCATTTGGTGCATTAATTATTACAATAGGATTCGTGATTTTCCGTGTATTGTCTGGCGAGGTGATGCCTGCTGTTCTATTTAGCAAAGGTGTCCTAACAGATGATCTTTTCGGGTCGTTCTTTGCAATTGCACTATTGATAGTCTCGATTATGGTAACTGCTTCTTCATGGAACTACATGAAAGGCAGAACAAATCCTGCTGCTTACTATTCGCTTATTCTGCTATCGAGCATAGGCATGGTACTTATTGCTTATTCTACAGATCTTGTGATGCTCCTTGTTGCATGGGAATTAATGTCCATTCCAACCTATGCTTTAGCAGCATTTTCGAAACGCGATCCGATATCAAATGAAGCAGCTATTAAATACTTTATGTTTGGTGCCTTATCTTCTGCTATTCTAGTTTTTGCTATTGGCCTTGTCTATGGCATTACTGGAACAACCAATATTGGTTCATCAATCCATGCAATGGCTAATCTTCAGAAAGGGCTTGTACCGGTAGGCCTTTTGGCAATTGGATTATTTATCGCCGGATTTGGATTTAAAATGGGGCTTGTACCATTCCATATGTGGCTGCCAGATGCATATGAGGGTGCTCCCACTACAATAGGTGCTCTTCTAGCTGCAGGTACTAAGAAGGCTGGATTTGCAGCAGCCCTGCGTGTAATTGTTCTTGGAATGTTTGCATTGAATGTTGATTGGACGGTGACTCTCGCCATAGTTGCTGTTTTTACAATGACACTTGGCAACTTGGGCGCATTAATACAAAAAAGCGTTCCAAGAATTCTTGCATATTCGAGCATTGCACAAGCAGGCTATATTTTAATAGGTATCGCACTTGCGCCATACTCTAACCAAGCATTAACTGGCTCTCTGTTTCATATACTAAATCATGCTGTGATGAAGTCTGCTGGCTTCATAGCAGCAGCAGCAGTTGCAGTTGCTCTTGCCAGTTATAGTTTAGAAAAATATAGAGGTCTTGGTCGCCGAATGCCAATTACTGCTATTGCGTTCTCAATTTCGTTGCTTGCTCTTGCTGGTGTTCCACCGCTTAATGGCTTCTGGAGTAAATTGGTTATATTTGGTGCTGCCATCAACAGTGGACCCCTGGTGGCATGGGGGCCCTATCTTGCAATTGCTGGAGTTCTCAACAGTGCTCTTTCGTTGGGATATTATGCATGGATAATTAGAAAAATGTATATGGAAGAAGGACCAGATATGAGCAAAGTTAAAGAACCAAGGGCTATGGTTGCTGTATTGGTGTTTGCAATGGTGTTTATGGTCGGTTTTGGTATCTGGCATGCTCCAATACTGCAGTTTGCATCAAAAGCAGTACCTCATTTGAGTAACATAGTCCCTACGGGATCAAGTCATTTGAGTAACATAGTCCCTACGGGATCAAAAACACTCCATGACTTTTAATAGCAATAGTAGTTGATTACAATGAAATTACAAGTGAATGATAATTATAGCACTATGAAAACCATTAACATATTTTGATACTTGCCGAGAAAATTCCGTAGATTGGATATTTGCTAACATGATGTTCTTAGAACTGAACTGAAGCCAAATCTGTCAGGTGCTGCAAATGTTTCCTCGGTGTACAATCACATATTTTACGCAGTTCATTTTTAGCCTTAGTAGAGTAAGATAAATAAAGCTTTTCCATCCTGTCGACAAATTCCTTTGATTGATCGTTTTTCTTTACAAGTACATTAAAGAGTCTGTCCTCGTTATTCCAATCGATCAAGTCATCATGAATTTGATATGCAATTCCAAGCAAATTGCCAAACGTAGCCATTGCATGAATCTCATCCTCTTCGCCCTGTCCTAGTATTGCACCTACTTTTGCGGATGTCTCAAAGAGTGAAGCAGTTTTATGTTCGAGGACTTTGATATAATCATCCTCTGTAACCTTAAGACCTTTGGCAAGTTTAATTTCCATCATTTCACCTTCGCTCATTTTTATTGCGGCATTAGAAATTTCACCTGAAACGCGTGAGTTATTTAATTTAGAACCAATATTGAGAATGATACCTAGAACAAAATCTGCAGTAAGGATGCTATTATTATACCCATACTTTACATGAAAAGAAGGTTTACCTCGTCTAAGATTTTCTTCATCTATTATGTCATCGTGGATAACAGATTCTGTGTGCAAAAGCTCTATGGCCGAGGCAGCCATAAATGCATCATTATCCACTTTCGAAGAATTCACTTTTCCTATTTTTATGCTTTCAGCAGCGAGTACTAGAATAAGTGGCCTGATGCGTTTGCCTCCATCACACGCGTACCTTAATGGTGTATAAAATTCCGACCAAGAATATAGATCGAGCTCACGCTTGAGTGCATCATCGATTTTTGACCGATATTCACTGAACTGTTCCATTAAAGGATTGGCTTCCAGGTTTCTTCTGTTCAAAGATTCTGCTCTTGCCTACGATATCTTGAAATGATAATCATATTAATGCTTTACCGGATAGAATATATTGTGAACTACCCACGAATTAATTCGTGGGCTTCTTGCTTCACAGATATTAACTTGCTTGCTTCAGTTAACATTGAAACAAGTAGGGGTTTTCTCTCTACAAAGGTTTGTCCCAAACCTTGATTTAATACATTAATTGCTGCGTTATGGTCCCTATTCAGTACCAGGCCACATCTTAGACAATGATGTATCCTATCATCTAGTTCCTTCTTTATTTTAGGTATTGAACCACATCCAGAACACATTTGAGTTGTATTTCTCGATGGAATTTCATGGTAAACCTCTGCCTTGTAAGCAGCCAGTTGCTTTATCTTGTACCATGTAGCATCTAGTATTGAAGTCGCTAGATTGTGGTTCTTTACCATATTACTGATAGACAGTTTTTCGAATATTATAGTCCGAAAACGTTTAGCCAAATCTGTTGTAACCTTATGACAATAATCTTCTCTTTGTAGTCTTACTTTTCGCCATGCTTTAGCTAGACTGATTTTAGCTTTGTTTCTATTCTTTGAACCCTTTTTCTTTGTTGATAAACTTCTCTGTAATGACTTTATCTTTACAATAGATTGTTTCAAAAATCGTGGCCTATCTATAATCTCACCATTGCTTAGAGTCATCCAGTTAAGAAGGCCAACATCTACACCTATAGCTGAACCATCTTTGTTATTACTGATACTGCTATTACTACCATTTTTTGTATTAGTTACTATGCAAGCATACCACCTATCAATATCCCTTATAATAGTGCAAGTCTTGATAGTGCCAACTGGTATCCTGTGCATCTTTAGCTTGATTAATCCATTAACAAATGATAGCTTTAGCTTGTTTTCTTTGATAGAAAATGAACCATATTGAGGATATGTTATTGAGTTGTACCTATCACGCCTTTTGAAACGTGGCTGTCCTACTTTTATATCTCTATGATAGTTCTGAAATGCCCTATCAAGTCGTTGTATGACGTTCTGTAATACTTGGCTATGAATATGTTTCAGACTATCCTTAATTTTAACAGTTTTACGTGTTTGTGTTAGTTGTTTCTTTTGTTCATAATATGATAGACCTTTATCTTTTCTCCTCTGTTCAAGTGACTCATTATACAGTAGCCTACATGTTTCTATAGTCTGGTTCAATGTTTGCTTCTGTTCTCTGTTTGGATATATACGAAACTTGTACGCTTTCATCTTGTAGTTCGCTGCTCCTCTATGTATTTTTCTATAGTCTCAGTAGATACATGACCATGTGTAGATACGAAATAACTCCTACTCCATAACGTAGGAAGCTTGGACTTTAACTCTGGAAACTCTATTCTCAGTACTCTAGAAGTATAACCCTTTAGTGCAGCAGCTATTCTATTTGGTGCTATGATTGGTTGTGTTCTTACAAAGATATGTACGTGGTCTGGCATGGTTTCAAGGGATATTATCTCAATGTTTAGTTGCTTACACTTTTCATTTAACAAGGACTTTAACCTATTTTCAATATTCCCAACAATCACTTTTCGCCTATATTTTGGAGTCCATACAAAATGGTAGTTCATGAAATGAACTGATGTTTCAGATTGTATGTATCCTCTTGGCAACTATTATGTTATATGTCTATTAGATATATAGCTTTTACTAGGAAGGCAACCAAATTCATCCCACCCTTGAAAGATGTGGGGTTTCTTTAGTTTCCTTACCTTCCAGTGCTAAAAATACTTCATGGCCCCTTAACCAATAATCAGTAAACTTGCCATATATTGATTGATGGTCTACCAGTATTTGATCACTTGTACCACTTGATGCTAATGTTTGATTTTTTTGAGTATTACTTTGAATATGTGATATTCTGGCAATCTTAATGTATGATACAATTTAAGCAGTATACGCTAGACGTATAAATTGGGATGATGCACTAATTAGTAGAAGAGAAAAACAAAAAGAGGGTTGGTGATGCAAACGATTAATCCTTTGGAATATAAAAATCGGTCGTACGAAGAGCTATCTGCAGAATTTAAACTGTCAGTATCGAGGGCAGTTGAACTAGTCCCTCTAATGTACAATCGTCTGACACTTATCGACAATTATTCTCACAAAGCTGCTATCACAAGGATGTACAATGACCACCGGCATTTATCTGGATTCAGCCACAGGAATATCCGCAGATACTTGCCTTTGAATAACAAGGCAGTGCCTAGAAGAGTTAGGCCATCTTGTCCTAAAAACAGTTTTACTAAAGTAAAGACAGCATTGAGATTAAGTAATGCTAAACAACAACTAGATTCCTCCTATATAGAAGAAGTACTTTGCGAGAATGCAATACTTCGTTTTTTGAATAGTTTTCTACAACTTAAGGTTAGATGTCTTGGAGAGGTACTAAGAGAGAAGGAGAGCTTATATAAAAATAGGGTTTTGCAATAGCAACAGTTCAAGTTTTTTCTCTCGCTCCCGACCCTCTCCGTATATAATGGAAAAATTCTCTGGTTATGTCTATGACATCAATACATACACCTAAATGTATAAGAACATCGAGAGGGAATCAATAGCTGCGTATATATAAATATAAATATATACGATAGATAGATATTTGAATCAGCTGCTGCAGCTGATGTATCTCCGTTCTCCCAAGAATCGATCTTATATTGCTTGGACTAGTAATTTACCATGAAAGGGCTGTTTTTATAAATTCTATTTAAATAAACATTTTTTAATATTAACATCATTACCATAGAAGGAGAATAGGCCTATGCCAATAAGATGGAAATTTTAAAGTGTATTGTAAGAACGCGCACAGAATTAGTGAATTGATTTTGCAATGCAATATCTGGGGCTTTTGCTTTTAAGCAATTTCTTGTTAAACTATTAACATCATTCAAGAAGGAGTCGAAATTGATCTGAAGCGTATCGCATATCGTATCTCTGGTTAACATGAACTAAAAACCTGAAAATAGGGTTCGAACTGAGGATTCAATGGGCGCAAGGGTGTGTGAATCAAATTTGACATAACATTTGGGCACAAGTATTATGTAAATGAAGAGCCAAAATATTATATTATTCACTATTCTATCTATAATCCAGGTAGCCAAACATCCGCTGAGCTGAGTTTTACGAAATACTTTCTTTCCAAAAGAGCCAATTAAACATATCCCAACGCTGTGTATATTTGTTACACATGAAATAGCAAATGTTTTGCTTTGTTGCATAACCTGTCATCCCAAATTATTTTCCTCCTGGCAACTATTTTCTTATTCATTATGACGGATGTTACTAAATTGTTTAATTAGATAGCCTCATTGCGGTTACAGCGAGGAGAAGATTGGGATCTAAATTTGCGTTTATGACGGGAGCATCTTTGTTCATGGTATCTTCTTTGATAAGTATGACAATTACAATATCGCCACTAGAATCATCATATGGACTAGCAGAATAAACTCCCAATACTATTACTTTTCCTTTCTCATAATCTATCTAACTTCAATTCTTCTGATCAGATTATGAGTATGGAGAATAAAGAAAGGAATTTCTTCTATATAGAAGATCATTGCAGTGCATTATTCTATCTTGTACGATTTAGTGAAATATCATTAACATTTGTCTCACGTGAATTGCAATCCCAGTCTCGCTGTAGTTAATGGCTGTCTAGTAGAAATACTAGAATATGAAGTCCAAAAAATCCGAAATAGGGACGAAAACCAGAAGGCTTTTGTATTTAAATAATCACGTTCGAATGTAGCATAATATTCATCGTAACCTTTATAAAAATCGCTTGCATGCTTTTTACTGAACCTTTGAACTACTGTGTCATGCTGCCATATTCTTTTTACATTATTACTACCTTTTAGGCAGTTGTTAATTGTACTCTTTATCGTTTCCTTTATTATTTTCTGATTTGTCTTGTCATTAGTCATTTTTATTTCTCACTCTTGGCAGAGCTAAAATTGATATGCTACTGCGAATGGCACAGGGGATGAAGGTAGAGGAGGCATAGAGTCCCTGTTTGTTGTTTATTCTATAATCTTTTGCAAAAGTTCTATACTTGCAGCCGGTACCCATCTATATCACAAAGTTAGCTTTGAAATGGATGAATGATCTCTTAACAATGGTGATGATGCTAGATGCCCAACTAAAGAAATTTGGGATGAGGCGTAGAATAATTTCTGGGAAGGCTATCTCGCTAATAAATAGGCAAGATGCCAAATCGTAAGTTGCTATTGTAACTGGAAGCCTGTTTTCCTACACCCTACGACTCGGTTCAGGGGATACTGTTATTTTATTGCGATTACCTTCGAATTCCAGAATATATTCTAAAATGGCACTAAAATTGCATTTGTAGACTGATTTTGCTCCGGCCGGGATTTGAACCCGGGATCTGCGACTCGAAAGGCCACAATGCTTGACCGGACT
>DATDNG010000125.1:0-2594 GCA_036518375.1 Nitrososphaeraceae archaeon
GATCACATAATCTTTGGTTATAATTTTTCGCCAATAGGCAAAGATGTAGATAAGATGATGGATATATCAAAACAACTTTCGAAGTTTGCGAAATGATAATCGGATACTATAATAATAATACTATACAATTGTATTGCATAATTACCTCTTAATTAGAAAAAAATAGCCGCGTTACTGCTACTACAAAAAACACTATAGTAATAACAAATAGCTGTCAAGTAAGATTATTGCTATTTAGAAGCAAAGTGTTTGAAGAGAATTTATTCCTGAAACAGGATCAGCGACTGATGATCCGTCCCTACAATATTCTATCAATGTCTGATGTAAGCACTATACAGAATTTCATTTATCAAAATATCATACGTGATTCACCCGGGAATCACAAATATCATGTACATACAGGATCCTCCAGCTGCAAAGAATATTCTTGTTATCTCTCCAGATGGGAAGAAGACAGGTAGGTCTCCTGAAGGACTAGAATTCAAAGAGATACCTGGATCAATGTACTTGAAATCAGACCAAACTGGAGGTGTTATTATCGCAAATCCTGTTGCAGGAAATTATAGGACATTAGTAACAGGAACGGAAGACAGGCAATTCACACTTTCTGCAACATTAGTTAATCTAACAAAAAGTACAGAATCAGATAATCTTATTTTTAAAGATTCGACCGTTAAAGACAACATACAGCTAGGACAGAGTAAGGAATATGATGCTTTCTTATCTGGGGCCACCAAACCAAAAATGGTTCCTGTTACAATTCAAAATATAACTGACCCAGATCAAGGTGATAAGGTAATATTAACTATAACCTCAATACTACAAGATGAGCCGGTAAATGATATTGGAGGTGGAAGTGGAAATACATCTCCAGATGCGGCGGGAATAGGTACAGATATCGCACAATTGCGAGCTGAACGTTCAGCAAATGGTCACGGCAGAGTGTATCATATTAATTTCCTTGCGTGCGAAGGACAAGTCATAGTTTCTGTACCACATGACTAAGCTCATAAAGCAGTGGATTCTAGACCATTATATGATTCAACAGCTTTGACTACTAGTGCTGCTACTACTCCTTTCAAGGTAGCATTACCTATGTAGGAGAATTTGTATTACAACATTGTGCATAAAGGATAATCACGCATTGATTTTACTCAGCAATGAGTATATACTTATAACAGTAGTTTTAGTTAACTCTTAATAATTAGGTAGCATTTTATATCAAATCAACAATTTGACAACATAATATAAACAGAAAAAGAAAAATACCTTCTTATTCTACTAACTTGTAAGCTACAAGTTTGTTGTCCTGCATAAGAGGTATTATAATCGTACTTTGACTTGGTATAAATCCTAGGTCAGCAGTCCCTTGTGTGTGTAAATCTAACAAAATTCCATACCCTGTTCCATCAGCGTTAACAGTATACACCTTTCCTGCAGGATTGTCAGTAACATAGTAACGTGTTTCTTTAGCATCGGATTCTATTCCATCAAGGCCGCCAAAAGGAGAGGTCGTTCCTTCCTTTCCTAAACTACGTATTGTCTTATTTTTTAAATCAACAACCTTTATGCCAGCTCCCGGTTTACTCATATCTCCCAAAGAAGCGACAATTAGTCTATTTTTATTATTGTCAATGTGCAAGCCATTAGGACCATTTAATTCTGGGCTTTTTAACCAAACTTGCAAAGACATACTGTCCTTAGCTTTCGTATCTAGCTTGTAAATAGTGTTGGTAATTGTATCAGATACATAGATATTTCCTTGATTATCCGATGCAACATCGTTAAGAAAAGCGCTTCCTGGTGCGTTGAAACGCTTAATTATTTTTCCACTAGCAATATCTATCTCGACAAGATCTGTGATGTCTGAAACATACAATTTACTATTATTGTAAATAGCTATACCCTTTGGTGCATTTAGTCCTGTTATCCAATTCAATTCAGTTATAGTCCCATTGGAAGGTGAGACCTTAGAAATGAATCCTTTCTGATCTTTTTGATCTGGTTTTCCATCTACATTAGAAACGAACAAGACATTTTGTTTAGGTGCATAAGCTACTGATTCTGGATTCTTGAAGTTGCCTGGTGTTTCCCATAGTTTGTTAATCTTTATCTGCCCTGTTTGTTGTTGTGCTTTTACTTGGTTATTACTAGAAAAAGTGCTAATTCCATTAGATAATGCTATTCCTGATGCTACTATTAAAAGTAAAGACACCAAAACTAACGATTTCTGTGAGATCCTTCTGTTATTTGCAATCAATATCCAAACATTACGAAACATAATTAATTAACCTACCTCTTAAATTGTCACTTAAATTGTCACTTCCTTAGAAATGTTAGCACAATGAATACCATGAGACACGCACAATTTACACACCTAGTAGAGTTAGTGCAGACAAACCTTCAGCACTTTTAATCTTGCTATCCAAAAAAAGATGATTTTTTGATGGTTTCTGAGCAACTAGATAATATATGTAATAACGAGTTGACATTGAGGAGATCAAAGTCAACAAGAATAAGATATGATCACGAGTTTAGATTATATATTTTGATCTCAATCTTGGAGTTGATCAACGAAGAAAAAAGATTTGGTT
>DATDNG010000126.1:0-7730 GCA_036518375.1 Nitrososphaeraceae archaeon
CTATTCATTGGCACATCTATCCTATGCTAACAATCTGTGAACACATTTAAGGCTGCCAATTCTAAAATAAGAGATGGTTTGAATGGAGTTATCCTATTAGTTTTGATAAGCTAAAGACTGAATGTAATGAGATTACAATAAGAGGTACGATAGGTGCTGCAAACAACTATTAGATAGATAACTATGAGTCTCAGTTAATTAATTGCCAAAATAATAGAATTTTGTTGTTAGAATTTCTTTACAGTTTCCATTTCTTGGATCTCTTGGTCGTCGTTTACTACATTAATATCATGTTCTTTCTGAAAGCAACAGGTACAATGCGCAGTTTCACACTCTATTACAGTTTGGTGATTACAACGTTTACAATTGCATGCCATATTATATTATTGTTCTCCTTTGTTATGATGAAAGTATAAGGACAACAAGTAATTAATGGATATAGATATAATTGATCGTCTACTTTAAAGACAACAAGATGAGTCTACTATCTCAGATAAGGCAGGTTTTAAATACCATTGTCTTAAATATGGTCACAGATGGTTAGCATAGGATAGATGTGCCAATGAATAGGCAGCTTCTTTTTTCGTGCAATAAACCAAAATTTTTTCTGATTTTATAAGATAGTATTTTAAGTAATACCTGAAGAGATATTCCTGATATATCATTGTGAAAAGTTGACTCGATATTCTCCTTAATCTTTCATAATTCTGATATAGATATGGAATTTATCCATTTAGAGTATGCTCTTATTTTTTCTATTGGATAAAATGATTTAATACAAATTGTCCAAAGGTTTTCCATAAAATGAACTATGAATATGCCATAATTAGAATCGATCTCCACCTCCAATTATGTATGAAAAGCCTTTACATATGGTATAAATTGATTCTCTAAATCCCTGCTTCTAACTTTCTCTGCTACCATAAACTTGATAAATACTTCCTGACTTTCCGTCTGTGTAATTCCAAACATCAGGACTAATATTCAATATTTTGAATGTGGACTTTTGTTTTTCATCTAATACATCATATACTGATTGACCTATGACTAGCCCATTATGTTTTGCAAGATTTGTCATTTTTACTGCCACGTTAACAGTATAGCCTAGAATATCGTGATGTGGTTCTTTTACTATTTGTTTTTCATTTAGTATATGTATATCCCAGCCATACTGTATCAAAGCAATTTCACCAACGTCTATCCCAATACGTATAGCCATGTCAGGATAATCATATTGATTGAGAATTGGATTAATACCATTCTCAATTACTTTGATCATGGATCTAGCACAATTAACTGCATTTATACATGGAAGGTACAATTGTTGTTGCTGTTGCTGTTGTTTTTGACGAGTATCATCTTTACTATTAATATTATTACCAGAGTTTGTTATAAAGAATGCCAAAATTGCATCTCCTATGTACTTTAGCACGTAACCACCATACAAAGCTATTATTGTAGACATCTCTTGAGTAAATGTTTGAATTATAGTTGTAAGCCTATCAAGAGGTAATGTCATTGATAATTGAGTAGATCCCACAAGATCGATATGCAAAATTACAAAAGTGACTTTTGATCTAGAAAATTTACGCAATATCTTATCGGTTTCATCCATTGAAATGTCAAACTGAGCTCCCCCTGATTTTAGAGCTTTCCACATTCTAGTTTGTGCATTGCCTATGGCAAAGTCAATGTTAACTATGGCGTCAAGATAAAATGAATTGCCTATCGAAGAAATCTCTGATGCTTTTTTTAAATCTATTGATTGTTTTTGTTTTTTCGTTTGTTCTTCCTCTATGATCTTATCAACTTCTTCTTGCGTAATATCTAATTGCCAAGAGATAATATCAGATTCGATTCCTGAATTATGCAAACTTAGTATTGTCTGGCGTTGATAATTTGATGATATAGAACTGGGGCTATTGTTTCTGTCGATTTTGTCTTCTTGCGAAGCCATAATATCATTTCAATTCCTATACTAACATTTGAAGTAAGCATATATCTATTTATCCCATAAAACCAATGATCGCGTTCTAAGTGTAAGTACAACAAATAGTTAAATAGAATATGCAAATTTTCGACGGATACTAATTAATAATCAAATATCGTTAAAATATTAAATTGAAGCTTGTTTTGGGACTACATAAGTACTAATAATTGTCGCAACCGTACACTAATCTCTAAAGATTGTAGTAAAGAAGTTCAGCTTTGGAATAGTCATCCATAGTTAGATAAATCACGATCACATTAGACCACAATATGAAGCCCATGTATTGCCATATTCTCTGGAAAGTTTTTGGTTACTTTTATTAACCATAAAATCGAATTCTTTATGCATTGCTTATGGTCATAAGGTCCTTAAATCGAGATGAGTATCTAGAAATAGTAAAATGTTCTGCATAATAAGCTTCTCCTTTACCAGAAAAAATATCAACTGATATAAGCCTTGCATTA
Source organism: Nitrososphaeraceae archaeon (assembly GCA_036518375.1). Taxonomy (GTDB): domain Archaea; phylum Thermoproteota; class Nitrososphaeria; order Nitrososphaerales; family Nitrososphaeraceae; genus Nitrososphaera_A. Next base: position 2,455 of record DATDNG010000126.1, read on the forward strand.
TCTGTTAATAAAGTGTGCACATTAAGCACAAAAGTTGAATTCGTCTATACGTGAACCACAGAAAGGACATGGGTCGATACTCTCATAATCAACTTCTTCCTTTTTATCCTATGATCTGACTAATAAGTTCCGAAAATCATAGAGCTGAAAAATCAAGGCATGCACAATGACAAGGATGGGAAAGTGAATCCTTAGGGAGTTCAAATTCAAGTCTTTACGTTCGCATCTAACGATGCGATTTTTTTCCGCATAGAGAAGAAGAATTACAAGGATTTGCCTCAAATCATTGGGGATGCATATGGGCCAAGTGGTATCAGCTACTATAGCTGGAATTGCCCTGCTCCAATAACTATCAAATACATATTGTTGCTGGTGTTCTACAATTTCCTTTACATTGCTATAGATTATTTGAGAGGATGGCCTTCCTTTTGCATGTAAGCTTGCGGGAGCGATATATTCTGTTTCACTTACGTAGAAGTTACCTTTAATTCCCTCTATATGACGAAGCTCATTAACCATTCTTATCAACTCTTTGCAATAGCCAACATTTTCTTCAGTAACTTCAGTAATGTATCTTAGTTTGACACCCCTACTTTTGGCATCAAGAAACACTTTTTTTAATTGTTCAATTCCAGTTGCTAAAGATGGTCTTGTATAATCAACACAAGCGTCAATTTTACACTTTGTGTTAGATACAAATCGTAATACTGTATTTATCACGTTCTGCTCGTCGTGTATTACCTCAGTTTTTCCGCTGATTGTATCTGACGATATGGTAGTCAAAGAATCATTTCAGGATTACTTATGAATTTGTAGGTATAAAAATATTAACTAAAAGATTATGTAAATACCGGTAATAATATCTCCTATTATTGCAATTTATTAAAAATATTCGCAATTTTTAGTAGTGGTTTCAACGTCCATTAGATACCATGGTAAAAACGGTTACTATGATAAATGTATGGCACATGTACAATGAAAGAATTAGTGGCTATGAGCAAAAATAGGAATAAGCAACAGAAGATGTATATGGCAATTATTGAATGCAAAATCTTGCACTGCGCTTATAGCTTGTTGCAAAGATACACATAATCACAATCAGCCTTGAAAATGATATACGATTGAGAATATATTTTATTTGGTGATAAGAGTAGATAAATCTCTGAAAAGAATTGCCCTCTTTTTATCACTTGTATATACTTCTTTGGATTTTGATCGCTTAATTGTAAGTCACTCATTAATATGCACCTTCAGCTAGTAATGAATTAATCATCTCTTCTGTTTGTGCGTTTCATGTCACATTGACATTACATTGTCAATATTTTTCTCATCGTTAAATTCAGGTGTCTGAATACCTATAATGACAAGACCCTTGTTAGAAAACTTTTCATACCAATCATTTAGATGAGAGATAGTGTGTATACAGTTAATACATGTATATATCCAAAAATGAACAAGTATTACATTTCCTTTCATGTATGCTAATTTGACAGGAGTAGTTGTATTAATGAAACCAATATCACTGGTAAATTCTGGAGCTTTCTTAAATTGAGATTTATCAATCTCGAATTGTGCACCGTTAGCACTTTTAGGGAAAAGGAAATACTGACTTGTAATCAGAACATTTAGTGCAATTACTACTAATGTAAGTATATATAGTTATGTCTATTCATCTAAAATCCTTCCTGCTTTTATCAGAACCAAGATATTTATCGTTATCATTCTCGACATTTTATTAATACTTTTTTCCAAATTACTACCAATTCTGTTTGCCTGTTTCATATCATTAGAAGTACAAGTTGTGCCCATTAGATGCAATTTGACATAGATTGCAAGCTGTATAAAAAATAATGAAAAAGCAGCATAAGGCTAGCATGTTAAACATTAGGATGCTCTTGAAACGATCTGCAAGGATAATTGCTGTTTGAGCTTTCTATACAATTGAATATTTAACATGGACTGCGTAGTGTTAATTAGCATAACATGTTTTATCTACTATGCCGGCTTTGGTGATTGCATTCTTCCTATTTATACATGACTCGCATCTTCCACAGTGTATAGGATTTTTATCTTTATTTTTCACACCATCAGAATAGCAGCTCCATGTATCGAAGATCTTATCACCTAAAATCCTATAACCTTTACTCAGCAAACTAGATTTACCTATACCATCAACTGCTGGAGACCAAACAGTTATCTTTTTCCTGAGCCCCAGTCTTACACCTTCTGCTTCCGCCAGATTGAGCGTCTTAGTGATAGATTTTATGAAAGTTGGACGACAGTCGGGATACCGTTTGTCGTCAATATGTGCACCATATGCTACAAGTTCTGCACCAATGCTCATAGCCCATGCAGTTGCAATTGTGACAAAAACTGCATTCCTCAAGGGTACAACTATACTATAATCAAAATCTTCAGGTATGTTTTGATTAGGGTCAGTAATGACATTTGTCCCACCATAAATCTCCTTCATAAAAGAGATATCGATAATGCGATGATCCTCGATCTCCAATATCCTTGCAAATCGTTTTGCCGCCTGAATTTCAAGCTTTGCACGCTGTCCATAGACAAAGGTAATCATATGAATAGCATAACCTTCTTTGACCAAAGAGGCAGTGGTGCAAACTGAATCAAGGCCACCACTTACAATACAAACTGCCGATTTTCTTGTCATTGACTTTAATAAGGAATCGTCAACATCATATAATTAACACTTAACATTCTAAACTATTTTATCTACATGCTGTTATTGTTGGAAGAAGTTGCGAAGCACATTGGGAAGTTAAAGATGAACCAATAAACCCTGTTCATTTTGATAATTCCCAAGAAAGCGATCTATGGAATTCGTTGCTCCAAAAGACTGGGACTTGACTGATCCTATCTAATAAATATAAAGCGGATACTACAAAATGTAGATTGTAGCTATACAAAATGCATATCTATTTACAATTAATATCCGTATTTTAGAGATACACTATGAATAGAGTTGAAGATAAACTGCAGCAACAGAAGCAAGGAAAATACCCTTTCGAAAGATTTGCATCAGTTCGAAGCTATAGTGGTTTTGATTTCCTTAAGATGGATCCATCATGGATAATCTATATTGCAGATACAAGCGGACAGTTTAACCTATGGAGACAGCGCTCCACTTTAAGTTCTGATGGTCAACCTTATGCCTCTTATCAGTTAACTAACTTTATTGATGATGCAGTACGACATGTCTTTCCTTCTCCCGTAGACAATAGCATTGTTTTCTTTGCAGATTATCAGGGAAAAGAAAACTTTCAGATTTACAAAATTGATAATGCTTTTCATTCTTGGCCCGAATCGATAACTCAAAATTCAAAAGTAAGACATGAATGGGGGTCAGAATGTTTTAGTCATGATGGCAAATATATAGCATATGGATCAAATGAAGACAATCCATCGAATATGCTGGTCCACATAAAGAATATGAATGGTGCTAGTAATGAAACATTTTGTGTTACTAACAAAGAAGGATGGTATGTACCAGGATATTGGTCACCAAATAACAAAAAACTAAATTGTTCTCAACTGGTTACTCTTACTGATCATGCTATTTGGCTTCTTAATATAGAAAGCAATGATATGGTACAGGTTACACCTCTAAAAGATAAGACTGAGAAAGGTCGATTCATTGTGGGTCCATGGTCTCCCGATGGAAAAGGCTTCTATATTATATCTGACATAGGGAAAGAGTATGCAAATCTGGCCTTTTATGATACTTATAAATCAAAGCTTGAATGGGTGTTCACACCAGAACATGACATAGAACTAGTAGATCTTAGTTTGGATGGTACAACACTTGCATGGACTGAAAATATAGATGGATATAGTAGAGTCTTAACCAAAAACTTAAGGAATGGAAAAGTTCAAGAAATTACTGATTTATCACTTAGTGGCGTCATAGAAGACCTAAAACTATCTACAGATGGAAAGAAAATGGGCATCATGATGGCATCCCCAACTTCGCCATCAGATATATTTGTGATAGATATTGATAATGATGAAAATAAAAATAAAAATAATATTCAAAAGATCAGTTATTCGCTTTTAGGTAATATTTCAGAGAACATATTGATAAAGCCAGATTTGATAAAGTACAAAAGTTTCGACGGACTTGAGGTTTCAGCATTTTTGTATAAACCAAAAAATATTATTAATAATAAACCTTTAAAATTTGGAGCGATACTATCTGTTCATGGTGGCCCCACGGCCCAGGAAAAACCATTGTATGATTATTCTGGGCTTTATCAGTTTCTTGCAAATAACGGGTTAGTAGTTATAGCTCCTAATTTCCGTGGGAGCACCGGGTATGGTAAGAGCTTTGAGAAAAAGATATACCATGATTGGGGAGGAAACGAACTTAAGGATTTAGAAGGTGCAGTAAAATGGCTAATTTCACAGAAATGGATTGATACCAATAGAATAGGAGTATTTGGTGCCAGCTTTGGAGGATTTGCAACTCTAAGCTGCATAACTAGATTGCCACAATATAATTGGAAGGCAGCGGTGGATATAGTAGGTCCTAGTAATCTCGTAACATTTGCTAAAGCAGTTCCAGAACATTGGAAACGATTTATGGGAGAATTGGTAGGAGACCCTGAAAAGGAAGAAAGTTTCCTCAAAGAAAGATCCCCCATTACTTACGTGGATAATATTAAACCAACAACTAAACTCCTAGTAATACAGGGTGCTAATGATCCAAGGGTAGTGCAAAATGAGTCCGATCAAATAGTTGAAAGGTTGAGAAGGAAGAGTATCGATGTTGAATATATGGTTTTCGAAGATGAAGGGCATGGTTTTACGAAGTACAGCAACCTTGTAAAAGCTTTGAAGAGATCCGCAGAGTTCTTGGTAGAGGAATTGTCCAAATAATAATAATAATAATCAAATCCTTATGAATACTTCTACTTTGGTTTCTTTGACGACGATGTCTATCAGTTTGTAAAGTCTCACAATTGCTGCTATACCATGCTTCAGTCTTAATTGACTTTTATTCTTTTTTGATGATGCGCGGCAAATCCACTTCTAACTCACTTTCTGTACTCCATATCTTGAACTGTTTTTAGAAGATTCTCATGTTGATTTGTGGTTTCTGAAAGTCTAACAGTACCAGCGCATATTGTATAGTAGACCGCCCTATATTACCAACAGTCAGACTTTTTCTCTTTAATACCTCATCCAGCTTCAAAAACCTTGGAAGGAATATTCTATTTCTGAATAGATTTGATATAGCATATACTGACTTTAAC
>DATDNG010000127.1:0-2005 GCA_036518375.1 Nitrososphaeraceae archaeon
CCTTCTTCCATTATACCTGGTACTAACGATAATACTAAAATGGACAGCATGATGATGAATGGATGGCCAAAGAAAAACAATATTACAAAAAATAATAATAATACAGTGTTAGACGTCGCCGATTATCAAACTGCTGAGGCACTAGCTGCAGAGGAATTACAAATTTTCAACAAGAATTTGAAACCAATAATACCTGCGAATACAAATCACGCTATATCTGAAGTACAAACATACCTCCAACAACTCAAGGACGGCATACATAACAGGATGCCACTAATTCATGTTATGACGATTATACATGTTCATATCCATCCCATATTAATAGCAACCTTTAAGCTTCAGCTAAAAGGTTAAGAAAAAGGGAACACGATAATTATGGCCTCTACTCAGCTAGCAAGCTGCTACTATTTTTTGTGGTTTTTCTATGGTAAACCAATCATAAAAAACAATAACTGTATGAAAATAATAATATATTAATATAATATTATCAGAATGCAAGTTGCTTATCATAATACGAACATATCTTTTTACTTCAACTCAACGTATTCAAGGCATACAACAGCAGCAAACGACAACAACAAGCTATCAGGTTGTATCAGAGAAAGGAGCAGCTGCAAGTGCGAATACAGAACCTAAAACTAATGTTCCGAAGAAAACAGCAGCATCAAGAACAAGAAGAAGACAATACTACAACAACGGATGAGCAGCGGCATAGTACTACTACCATAAACCAAGTTTTTTGAAATAAATATTATTTATTATTATTGCAAATATATTGTTGGTTACGCTACTGCTACTGATGTACATGGCCCAACAGTATCACCAGGATGGTTTCTCAAATAAGATCGTATAGCAGGTGCATCTATTGTTATTGTCTGGCGATTTGCAGGATTTTCTGGTGAGATATGGCAAATAGCTACTGCGCTTCTATTTATATGAGGAGTAGGCGAAGTAGGATGTTGCGGCAGCAATGCCAAAGCTTGAACTGCTAAACAGATAGATATTACAATAATAAGTGATATCGCTGCAATAGTAATAATAATATCGATAACATATGATATTGTAGAACTTGTAAATCCAGTTCTCATATAACTATAGCAAAAATATGTGGCATTATTGTACATGCTAGCTTCATCATAATATAGAAGGTACTGGTATATTTAGTCTTACTAGTAGTACGATTACAAGATAAGAAGTATCAAGTCAACGCAGTATACTTGTTGCATACAAGAAGAATATAAGGATAGTCAAAAAGATTTTGGTTTCTAATGAAAGTATAACCTTGTGACACTCAAAGAGCTCAAGAAAAGAGTTAATCTACTATAAACAAGTGTTGCAACTGAAAACAATACGTAGAGGCATCTGGTAACAGGATAGAAAGAATTTTACAGTCCCTGGTATATCTTTTTGTTCTACAAAATCAGCTATTTCCTTCCTATGAGATTTCAGATATTCATCTATTGTAAGCATCAAGTTGTGTGAAATCAACTTCTACTAAAGTTTGGCAATGATGATTAAATCAAATAACTAAATATAGATTATAATAGTATAAATCAAAATAGGATTATCACTACAGAGACCGACAGTTAAGAACCATTAATGAAGTTCTTTATGTAGTTTAATGCCGCTTACACAAAAATGAATATCCATACGCTTACTACAAATAAAGAGTTAATGATAACTCTAGATAATGCTTGGAATTCACAAGACTGGGATACATTCAATGAACGACATGCTGATAATGTGGTGGTATTCTGGCCGGGTCAAGCAGATCCCACAAGAGGGGTGCAAAACCATCGTGAAGAATCAATAGAATTTTTCAAAATGTTTCCAGACAATCATCTTGTCAACAATCCTTACAAGATACTCATTTCAGAAGGTGACTATACATGCTCGGTAGCAGATTTCACAGGGACATTCAAAGGTACAATGAAAGGCCTTGACGGGAAAATGATTCAACCTACTAACAAGGAGTTTCATTTAGAATTCTGTACCGTTGCTCATT
>DATDNG010000128.1:0-6257 GCA_036518375.1 Nitrososphaeraceae archaeon
ACTACATGGGTGACTGCAGCAGCGGCTCTCGCAAAATGTTCCAAAATCATGGAGCAGAAATACAAGGACATAGATATTATCTCCAAAGACAACCTTGGTGCATCACCTATAATTAGAAATAAAGAATCCTTTATTTCGCAAGCTCCATTCTGAGTAAGATCGATTGTGCCGGGGTAATATGATCCTCAAAAGAGTAAGAATGCACAGTAATAAAGCTATAGAACGAAATTTAGCTATATTACTGCTCTTCATGTTTATAATGATAAGAAAATTGGCGGTTGCTCGATTTGTAACCAATAAGTGTCCGAAACTGAAATATGAAGTAAAATATTAAATCTGCTCAACGAATCCTCTTACTCGTTATGATAGATAATCCCCTTAATATAAAATGCATACAGCAACAAGAAATATCTATCTTGCAACTGATCTCACAGAAAAGGTCTTTTTACAACCTCTTACAGCAATGAAAATATTTAAACAGCTACCAAAAGACCTTTTCCGAATCCAACAACAGCGACTGCTTCTGGCAACAGCAACGAAATAGGCCGGATTTTAGTGGAATGGGAAATGGATGAATCATTATTGGCGCATACAATAACAATAATCATCCATGGTTGGTTTATATCGCAATATTGATTTGAAATCACTGATTTGGAGGAGGAGGCTTACTTTCATTTACCTGCTTATTTATCGCCTCTGCCATGAAGTGATTGCTAACGTTAACCTTAACGTCCTGAATTCCTTGCAGCTTGTAAATATTATCTCGTACGTCTTGGGCTATTTTAAAACCAAATACAGCTGGGCAAAAAGGGCTTGTTAAATGTAGATCAACATTTACCTTTCCAGCATCAAGGTCAACCTTATCAATTAATTCTAGTTCCATTATAGAGACGCCAATCTCAGGATCTACAATCTTTGTTAGCTCATCAAATATCTGTTTTCGTATCTGTTGGGTGTCTTGGCTCATTATTACTATTATTATTAAATTTGTACGATCCTATTTAACTCTTGCAGAGGAACAGAAGAGGATGCAGCAATGATTAGATAAAAACAATAAATAATGACAATATAAAGCACTAACCAATTATTTGAGAGTGGGGCATAATTTGATCATGTCATTTTCAGGTTAAGGTTTGGATGTTCTTTGCGAGTCTTACAATTGTAATAGACAATGATTTGATAGAGCAGTACTGATAGCAGTACTAGTCCAGCTGCTTTCTGATACCCTCTTACTGGTAAGGGATCTATTTTGAAAACGCCTTTGATGCGTTCTATCAATGGCTCTACTGATATGCCTCTCCAGGATAAATTATTACCTGTCCTAATAATTCAGATTCATAGAATTCTATCAACTGCAGCCTGTCATTTGAAGTATGGCTATTATTTGCATTACAGTACATACCAGATCATCAAATCTCTTCCCTATGCTCAAATTGTATAGCTTATCGTCATCATATCCAGAATCAATAGCAGCAGCCATGTATCGTACTCCTTGTGGAAGCGAAGATGTTTCTCTAGGCCTATGTCGATCGTCGGGAGGTTTTAGAATTTTTGATTGTCCTATAAGATTCCATCTTGCTGAGATATTTTTCAGGCTTTATGCCTAGATTCTTTAATAATTCCAACTGTTCATCTGTGGCCAAATGTTCGCAAATCTTTTCTCTTAATTCAGGATTATTCTCCAAAAGTTCTTGGTATGCTTTATTGGACAGCATATCAGCATCCCTATTTTGTTCCCGTGGTATCCACTCAATATTTAGGACTTTGAATTTAGAAATAAGAGACATGACGGTTTGGTGTAAAGGAACTATTCTCGAAGCCTTAACTTTGTATTTGCCCTTTATTTGATAAACAACAAGCTTAGAATCACCTCTAACTATGATCTTGCTGTTTTCACCATTTAGCTGTGGTAGCAGCAATAGTAGCCGTTCTAAAGCCTTTATAATACCCATATACTCTGCGACATTATTGCTCGTGTCATTTGTAAAAGGTTCTGCGGCAAGTCCATGTTGGCTATAGATTGTTTGCCCTACACAGGTCTCGTCATCATTATTATAACCTACTTCTTTATTACAAATGCATAACAGGCTATCCCGCCTGGATTATATGGCTGGCAGAGACCATCGAAGTAAACTTCTATCTTCTGTGTTTGCAATTGTTATCGACTACTTATTTTTGGTTTTACAATACTATATGTTTAGCCTAGTAAATTGCAATATGCAAAAGTATTTTGGTCGATTATTATATTTAAAACCGATTAATTTTTCTTTAACTGCTGCAACCAAAGTCTTATCAACCAAACTGATTCAACAGATTGTTAAAGAATCCTTTTGCTATGCGTAGGAGTGCTTCACGGTATTCATTGTAATAGTAATTTCGACAGTGTTTTGTAGAGGAATAAGCCAAATGTATTGGAGCAGCTGTAGTACTACCATAATACACTGCAATTCTGGTCGATGTATTTGCTATTGTTAATAGCCTCATATTTATCAGGATTCTTTCTTGTGGCGTCAACAGCTGTAACAAGAACTAAAGTCAATAGTATTCCTCGTTCTGCTAAAACCTATTTACAGTTTCTTGAGTAACACTTTTGATTTGAGCATGTTTTCTATTGTTATTTCCAAGCCATGAAACAAATTGCTGTGGTAGTGCCTTTTATTAAAAAGGTCATTTATGTCATTTTGTATAACCCCACAATTACTACTATATAATGCTTCGGCTAATTCTGCTATTTACCTTTTCTTATCTTGCAGGTCCTCCTATCTTGGATACGCGGAACGCTTCATCTCTATGATTTACTGAAAATTCCTTTGGTTTTTCCTCAACTATCAACTCCACAAACATTGACTCCTTTTGTCAACTGTATGCGTTGTTGGGAATATAACTTGAAAATGGAGATGAGGTCCATAATTTGCAACAAAAATTGAAATAGTATTATTTGCTTTATATCATGCTTTAATTACTGATTATCGGTAGTTAGCTAGATATATCAACTATGAATATATTAGAATTTGCAGGTGAGGTTATCCTTCTCTCTACATCTGGTGTGTTATCTCCTGGTCCTCTATTTTTGACTAATCTTATTTATGGAAGTAGACAAGGATTTCATGTAGGAATTAAGATTGCGTATGGTCATACAATCGTTGAGTTACCATTAATTATAATACTAGCATTGGGTCTGTCTAACTTCCCATATCTTCACCTGACAAGTAAAGAAAACCTAAAGATAATTGGTTTGATAGGAGGGGTTTCGATAGTACTATTTTCATTAATACAAGTTCGTAGTATTACGAAAAGAAATGCCGTCGAGTCAGCTGATGTTGTTAGCAAAAAAAATTACTTTTTTAAGATCAATAGCAAAAGAAATGAACCAATCATATTAGGAATAATCTTTAGCGCTTTAAATCCCCTCTTTCTAATTTGGTGGTCAACGATAGGATTAAAATTAATCTCTGATTCAATCTTCCTATTTGGCGTTCTCTTAGGCATTCTGTGTACATTCTTCTTCCATATATGGATGGATTATGCTTGGTTAATGGGCACATCATATATGATATCTAAAGGTATATTGATATTGAAGACAAAGTTCTATTATGTCTTACTTTTGGTGTTGAGTATTATACTTGCATTATATGGATTATATATAATAGCATTAAATATAGTGCAAGCAATTGCATTATTATGATGGTTTTCAATTAGCTATAGCAACCATTACTTTTGGAATACCTCGTATTACCTTAAAACAGATACAATATACTGGATGTTATGATTACTACAATGTTTGGGATAACGATTTTGATAATCTAGTTTGTCTTCGCATACTCCATAACGAAAAAACTTCAAGGCCAAGACGACCATAAAGAACATGAAAAGAATGTTAAGGACAGACTAATTGATAAAGTACGTGATAGTATAGATAAAGCTAATGTTTATTCTGTATAGGCTACCCCTCTTTATATTGCTATTAATATCACACTCTTGGTCTCTTACTATAGAATCACTATAAAATAGTAATATACCGAATGATTAAGTACTGTACTTAAATAATATGAACAGAGATGGGTCATGGAATAGTATGTGCTAACAACAAGTGTAAACATAGGCTAGGCCAGCATTGTTTTAGTCAAAGAAAACAATTCTTAAAATGTACAGAATGTAGTTGTAAAGAATATGAGTAATAACTTATTTAAATTGCAATGTTTATTATAATATGAAGCCAACTCATGATCTTGGTTACTGGATTTATTTTTGCTATGGGATTATAAAATATTCCTCAGCTATTCTTGATCTTATGACATTAATCTTTCTAGATGATAATGCACTTTGTTCTTTAGCTAAAGATGAAAGAGATGGTTTCATACTTTTAGATGACAATGTGAAATATAAATAAATTACTAGATTCCTCATTAATACTTTATATTAATGTCATTAATTTTGTTCTAATATTGTTATTATGCCAATCTGGAAGTTATTTCTGGACTAAAATTTAACCATGTTGCGATACATTTGATATCTGTTATGGACGTCGTCATTGGTAATTGAAAGCAATTTTTGGACTCCAAAATCTTCGACAGCAAATGCACCCATAACATTTCCATAAATTACTGCCTCCTTCATTGTATTGATATCCGTATCGTTTTGCTTAGCTACGTATCCCATAAATCCTCCAGCAAAAGAATCTCCGGCCCCAGTTGGATCCACAATTTCTTCCATAGGATATGCTGGAGCAGGAAATACAGTGTCACCATTGATTAATAATGATCCATGTTCACCTTTCTTAACAATTGTAAAGAGCGGTCCCCAAGACATTATCAGTTTTGCACATTTTATTAAATTAGTAGTTTTGCATAAGAGTCTAGCCTCTTCATCATTAATTACTACTCCATCAACTTTGCTCATCATCTTTACGACATCTTCCCTTTTATTCAAAATCCAATACTCTATAGTATCGCATACTGTTAATTTTGGATTTGAAAAGTATTCTAGTATCTTCATATTTTGAATTGGATCATTATTGGCAAGATAGATGTATTCAGAATTAATATATTCAGTGGGTATCACAGGTTCAAAATCGGCTATTACATTTAATTCTGTTTTGTTAGATATTCTGTGAGCAAAGTCATAATCAAATGAGGAATCATAATGAAACGTTTTACCATCTTGTTTGACAATGATTCCCTTAGTGTCAACTCGATTTGCAAGAATATCCATGTATTCAGATGGGAAATCTGACCCCACGATTCCTACTAATGAAGTATGGACAAATATGCTAGAAGAAAGGGAAGCATATGTAGCTGCCCCTCCCATGATCCTTGTTCCTGTCTTAAAGGGAGTGCGCGTTGTATCTAAAGCAACAGTTCCAAATACTGTTATCATGTTCTGAAATAAAATTTTCATTTTTAAGATAAATAAAGGCTTTCCAATATTGTTCATATTATTATTATCAGCAGCATGTTAAATAACTACTAAAGGAAATTGCTGATGAATTAATGCGAATAATAGTAGCAATAACCGGAGGTTCAGGTGTTATCTATGGGATCAAAATGCTTGAAATTCTTCGAAGTCTAGAAATAGAATCTCACCTAGTTATTAGCAAATGGGGTGAAATAAACATTAAGATTGAAACTAACAAAACAGTTGAATATGTCAAGTCACTTGCTACAAAATGCTATGACAACGACAATATGGCTGCTGCAATTTCTAGTGGTTCTTTTAAAATGGACGGCATGGCAATAGTTCCATGCAGTATGAAAACATTGTCAAGTATTGCAAACGGATATGAGGATAGTCTCATTTCAAGGTCGGCAGGAGTATGCATTAAAGAATCACGAAGACTTGTAATTGTCCCAAGAGAGACGCCTCTTTCAAAAATTCATCTTGGCAATATGATAAAGCTAGTAGAAACAGGAGTTGTTATATTGCCCGCAACACCTGGATTTTATCATAAGCCAAAGTCTATAGACGAGTTAATAATTCATATTGTGGGGAAGGCTTTAGATCAATTCGGAATCAGACATAACATTTTTAGAAGATGGGGAGCAGGAGATTATAATACTAGTGGAGACCATTAGTTATGTTGACTATTTGTGTGATTATATACAAAAAAAATGTTCTCTCTATCATGGTAGGATAGATAATTTGCAATCCAGAGCTTGTCATATGCATGCATGCATGCTTGCTTGCTTTCCAAACAACATCTTATGAATAATCCTCAATGGCATCTACTTTCAAAAATTTCTAGACTCGGCTTAATTGAA
>DATDNG010000129.1:0-3169 GCA_036518375.1 Nitrososphaeraceae archaeon
AATAGCTGTGTGCTAAGCTTTCTTATTTAATAGCAATTGTGAAAATAATGAAAGTAAGATCCTTCGATATTTTCCTTTCACAATTAAGTGACTACATCTTTCCTTAGCAATGAAGTTTGATTGCTTCCGCCACGTCATAAATATTGTCAGTTAAGTAAAATAAAGGCATTAAAACACAAATCTGAAGTATATTTTCATATATAAGAGAGAAGATGATGTGTTTGGGAGGATTGCGGCCAACCACCAACACCCTGCGATAATTATTCGATAATACTAGGCAGGAAAGGACTTGAAAATATGCTTTCGGTCCAGATGCATAGAGACCTATTCAGCATAACCTCTCCTTTATAGCCGTAAGCAAGTATAGATGGAGCAATAAATCTATAGCTAGCCACTACACTAAGTAGGAACTACCTTAGGAAAGCTGCAAGAATTATTAGAACAGGAATTTTGTTGTATAAGGTGCGCGAAAAGACAGTTACTAGATCCTTTAGGATCAATGAGAGGGCGTTCTTGGCCCTTGAGGAGGCCAAGAAACGCAACATAAGTGTCAACACCCTTGTGAATCAACTTTTTATGTCCTACGCTAACTTCGATAGGTACTTCCAGAGGCTTGGCATGATAAAAATATCCAAAGTAACGTTCAGGAAGATTTTAAATGCTGCCCCGGCTAATGAAATCGTCGAAGTGGCAAGAGAGGTAGCTCAAAATAGCTCGAGAGTAATTATTCTTGCTAAATATGGAACAATGTCACTCACAAGCGTTCTAGAGTATCTTAACAATTATGCAGATTACTCCAGTTTTGTCGAGCGTAGTGAAGTTGTTTCACCAGGTGGAAAACGAGTAATCACATTAATCCATAGCTACGGTGAAATGGGCTCAATTTTTGTAAAAGCTTATGCGAAAGCTCTCTTTGAACTCATCGATATGGAACCGAAATTAAGTTCTACAGAAAACTCTGTCACCATAGAAGTATGACTGATACCACTTGCAGATAAGTTCAATAGCTTAAAGCTTCCTCTAGCTCTGATGAATGGTTGCCGCCACTGCTACTCTTATCTGACGATGTCTTTTCCCGTATAAATAAAGCAGTAAATATAATTCCTATCCCCGTGAGTAGCGCGGCTGCCAAGAATGCATAACCAAATCCAATTACCATTACCGATGGTGATTGTACCACAATCTGACCCGCAGCATGTGGCGTTTCAAAATTAGCAACTGTCAATAGTACTGCTAGACCTATTGGGCCTCCTATTTGCCTGGAGGTATTGATTAATCCTGAGGCCAGTCCTTCTTCTCCTTTTCTAGTTCCAGTAAGCGCAGATATGTTGATTGCTGTGAAGCTCAAGCCAGTTCCTACACCAATTAGGAGCGATGGCCCGAGCAATCCGCCAAAATAGCTTTCTGTGATATAGATTGGTGCAAGGGATAGATAGCCAACTACCTGCAAAGCCATCCCGGAAATTATGACTGGTTTCACACCAAGTCGATTTACCAATCGCGCCGACAAAAATACAGAAATGACTAGAAATACAGCACCCATAGGAATGAAGGCAAGGCCAGCAGAGAGTGCAGAGTAACCGCGCAGTTGCTGAAGATAATCAGTCAGAATAAACACCATTCCCACAAATGGTCCTACTTGAAGTAACCCCACTGCGTTTGCTCCAAATATCGAACCCCTTCGCAAAAATCCAAGCGGCATGAGAGGTGCCTTTGAGCGATACTCTATCAAAACAAAGGCAGCTAGGACAATAACTGATAATAAAAGAAGTTCGAGTGTTTGGGTAGACCCGATGCCAGTATCCTGTGCACTTGTAAGAGAATAGACGAGTAACATTAGTCCTGCTGTTATTAGAACTGCTCCAAAAATATCTAAATGATGATGTTGTTTGTTTTCATGTGTTAGCCCAGTAGTATTTGATGAAATGTACTTAGCTGATAACAAAGATACAATGATCCCTATTGGCACATTAATGTCAAATACCCATCTCCATCCCAAGGTTGCTGTGATCAGACCTCCAAATATCATCCCGGCTGCAAACCCTGAACCTGTGGCCGCAGCAAAAATGCTCAGGGCGCGGTTTCTTTCTTTGCCTTCAGGAAAGGCTGCGGCTAAAATCGATAACCCAGTAGCAGAAGCCATAGCAGCACCCAATCCTTGGGCAACTCTTGCAAGGATCAAAACAGTATCAGAAGGAGCAAGGCCTCCTGTCAATGAGGCAAGAGAAAAAAGTAGAACTCCTATGATAAATAACTTTTTATGACCATAGATATCCCCTACACGTCCACTAAGCATCAGAAAGCCAGCCAGAGTCAGACCATAAGCAGTAACTATCCATTGCAATCCATTGACAGATACACCAAATTCTCTTCCAATTGAGGGCAATGCAACCTGTACGATCGTAAAATCTACTACTACCATAAACTGTGCCAAAGTAATGAGAACTAATACTATCGACAGTCGCGATGAAGAATACGTATTAGTAATTGTAGTTGGTGAGTTTGACCTTTGATCCTGCATAATTTTCTATGTCCATTATGTTATTTACAGACAAGGTATTTTTTGCAGCGAATCGCAGCAATGAAAACTTATAGTACTATGACATCCAACATAGCCACATTATGTCTAGGAATTCTCATTGATTCTTTGTTTATCAAATGAACGAATGCAGATGATGGTAATTGCCATCTAGCCATATAAGTTGTTACCTTGACTAACCCAGCTGGTATTGTTCGTCGCTGACCTTCTCCATCCACTCTGCAGTCTTGCATCTTTAGAGATGTCTGGGTCTTCTTCGAGTATCCTTCTTCTGGCTTCTTCTCGTTCTTCAAGGTCTTTTTTGCTGCTATTACTGTTGCTCAAACTCTTTTCTTCACTTTTTAACGTCACAATTATGTGTTTTCATGAACCACTTATCACCCTTCTTTTTACAACCGCATTGATTTCTTGACTGTGTGGTTAGAGTTGTGTCAGTGTTTTGCTGGCATATGTAGAAGACATCTGTACATCTCTTTATCTATCTATTTTCTCTTACTGCAATGGAAAAGCACAGAAGCTTTTGGAGATATGCTACAAAACTCAGCACAAAAACATATGAAGAAGCATTAAATCTATCAAGCTCAGAGCCGCATTATATCAGGTTGTCTATGTCTACAATCATCAATAATC
>DATDNG010000130.1:0-30007 GCA_036518375.1 Nitrososphaeraceae archaeon
TATGCGATATCTAATTAGGCAACAACCCCGACATAACGATAAAATGTAATGATGTAACAAATAGCAGTTATGTCGTCACCATCAAAAATTAATGAAAAAAATAGTGTCAATTTTAATCCATTTCTTGCAGGGATGGAACTATGGCAATCTTATGCGATGTCTTGGGTTCTGACCTACAATGAATTCATTAAAAATGCTTCAAGAATGACGGAATATTGGTTTGAGCAATTTTGGAATCCTTGGAACAGATCTGAAGCGGAAAAGAAAGATAAAGTAAAAGTAGAGTAAAAGCCAATATCAAAAAATATATTGTAAAATATTATACTAAACCCCGAAATAACTTTTTTATGCATACTTTTTTACTCATTGTCTTCGATGCAAATATTGTCTCTTTAGCACTACCAGTCGATAAATCCTCTATCACCATTGCAAAACGTCTTAAGTGAGCCTAGCATTTCTTAATGCACTCTTAGTCCATTACAGAAAGGGATATTATTCTATTATTTTTGAGTAGTACTATTGGCCTTGCGTACAGATAATAGTATTTTAGCTTCTTCTATTTCCTTCCTTGCTTTTAACTTTGCCTTGTATTTTAGATTACGTGGTCTTGTTCGTAATCTGTAACCACAACAAGGGCACCAAAATCCATCCCATCGCATGAATAGCTCACATACCTGGCAGCGCTTCTGACCACTGGCATATCTACCAGAACCACTTGGTTTTTGTGCCCTATGACGTATACATATGCCTTTACAAGTCATTTTTTATTTTTCTCTTTCTATGGTAGAATATGCTATATATTATACTTTTAATAACAGCAATCATAAAACCTTACCAAACTTATATTGTATATTAATCTGTGCTTTCGTTTTATATAATAGATCTTGGACATAGAGTGCTCGTGTTGGCAAAATTGGTAGTTTTGATGGCATGTACTGGGTTAATACCACAGAAATGCTAATCAAACTTAATTTTGTAGCTTGAAATTGGGAGAGATTGCACCTTCTCTTGTTTGCAATTTGGGCATTTAGAAGTAAAATTATAATTATCATTTACTATGTATGATGAGGCACACCAAAAACAATAGTCACACACCAAAAAATATTCTTGCTTTAGGATTCTTGCCTTTTCCTTAGGCCTTGTCTTTGCTTTAACTACTACTGCCATGCCTAATATATCACCCAACTTTACGCTTTTGTGGTTATTTTCTAACCATCTGTTTTAGTAGATCTACTACGAGGCGTTAATTTTTTTCCGTAAGCTAATATTTACAAATATATCAATTCTTGTTGGTCAAATTTCATTTATATATAATATGAATGATAGAATGGATCATCTTCCTCAATAGTATAAATGTTGGTATCTTTAACACGTCCTGGCCGCCATAAGAGAAATAATTAAGCATCTTTATACAGATTTAGTTGCATATATAATGACCCTTGCATTCATATGCAATCTTTATTAGTTTTCATCTTCAAAAGTCGCATAGGTTAGAGTTAATAGATGGTTTCAACAAGAAGTCCACCTGAATGGGGAATTGAACCCATACCATCAAAATATAGATCACTTACGGGAATTAGTTATTTTATACTTTGGTCTAGTCTGGGGGTCGGGCTACTTGTTTTCTCTGCAGGATCTTTGCTTACAGGTGCAAAGTTTGGTGATGCGGTACTTGCAATCATAATTGGATCCCTGACAGGCTCTTTGCTTCTGGCAGTTGCAGGAAAGATTGGGAGCGATCATGCAGTGCCATCATTGATAAGCATGAGGCCGTCGTTTGGCGTTCGCGGCTCCTATCTACCTGCCATATTAAATATAATACAACTCATAGGCTGGACAACATTTGAAATCATGATAATGTCAAAAGCTTCAGAAATGCTAGTAAGAAATCATATCCCATATTATATTTGGACAATTGTAATCGGAGCATTTGTCATTTTGCTTGGCATCGTTGGCCCCCTTACTGTGTTAAGGCAATGGCTTGAGAAATTTGCTATTTGGATAGTTTATGCGTCGTCCACTTTGATAATAATTAATTTGTTAATGTCGGGATCTGTTTCTAAATTGCTATTACTATCCCCATCTGGCACGGCTTCTGGGCTTTCCTTCTTTTCTGCACTAGATATTGTAATAGCTATGCCCATATCTTGGATGCCCCTTGTGTCGGACTACAATCGATTTGCAAAGGGGAGCAGAGGAGCTTTCTTAGGTACCTTTGTTGGCTTTGCGATAACAAATATCTTGTTTTATTTTGGTGGATTGATACTTGGTGTAAGCGATATTATTAGCGTAGTTGCTGCAATCCAATCCATATTCTTTGGATCAATTTTGTTAATGTTTATTTTACATGAGACAAGCAATGCATTTGCAGATGTATATTCCGCAGCGGTTTCTACTCAAAGCATTTTTCACAAAATTAAACAAAGATATTTGATAATTGGTTTCACAATTCTGAGCATTGTTCTTGCGATAATGGTGCCAATTTCACAATACGAGACATTTCTTCTTCTGATAGGAGCGGTATTTGTTCCTTTATTTGGAGTTGTTATATCGGACTATTATATTATCAAAGATCGCCATTATGAAACGACATTGATGTATGGAAGTAGTACCTTGAGTATTGGTTTTCCTGCAATTATTGCATGGTCCTTTGGAGTACTGTTATATTATCTCTTGTCTTCGATATCACCGGTATATATTCCTCAATGGTCTCAGATAGGCTCAACAATCCCAAGCTTCATTGGATCTTCCCTTCTTTATCTTGGTATAATGAAGATAAACTCGATAGGTTATCTGACTAAAAAAATTAAAAGATAAACTTGTGATATTGTTGTTGATCTGAGCTGGGATAGAAAGGTAAATGTGAAGGTTTATTGATATGTCTTAAGGACGTTGAAAGCACGAGCTAATGCCAACGACGATCGTCTCAAATGGATTCGTGATGCTCATAATATTAAAAAAGAAAATGACGAACAACAACACACGGATAGAATGGAAGACTACCTAGAAGTCATTTATGAGTTGATACAAAAGAAAGGATATGCTACAGCAGTAGATATTTCAGAATCTCTGAATGTAAGTTCTCCAAGCGTAACCAAAATGCTGCGACGGTTGGGTAGCAGCAGATATTTGCGTTATGAGAAGTACCGAGGAATCTGCCTTACGCAGGAGGGAATTGATGTCGCAAAAAATATACATGAAAAGCATGGTTTACTGTCTGATTTTCTAAAAATGATCGGAGTAGATGAAAATACTGCAAATATAGATGCTGAGGGTATTGAGCATCATATACATCCAGAGACTTTAAAAAAGTTAGAGAGATTCGTAAAGATTGTAAAAAATAGTGCAGAATTTAGCCTAATGCAAGATCACAAATTACACACTGGTAGGAAAAATAATTCTGCATTATCAAACAAAACCAAATAAGATAATGTAAATAAGAAGATGAGAAGAAACCAAAAACTGTGTTGGTGATATTAGTAAAAAATATTCTCATTTAATATCAGTTTATATTGTTAAAGAACACTGCACGTTATGTTGTTTGTTTTATCTTATATGGACATTCTTTCGTTGGCATTATAATTGAGAATAATTGTCTGCATTCCCCATTGAGTAAGGCAGTGAAATTCGCTTGATGTATCCTATTTGTAGCTATTGCATTGTGACTAGAAATAAATCTTAACATGTCGCTCTTTTAATACGCCAGCTCATATTCCTTTACGGTTCAATGATTGCATTCTCTAAGGCACTTTCATACTCACGTTCAATAGCTTTTAGTAGAATTGTTCCATCTATTCTGCCTTTTGATCTAAGCATTGAAGTAATTGAAACGCCGCCGGATCCTACGCCTTCTTTTACATAACCTTTTGCGAAGGCCCGTAATCCAGGTTTGCTGGATTCTATCATATGAAGGTTTGACGAATAAATTGGGATGTCTGTAGAAATTAACTTCATAAGGTCGACAAGATTTGAAGAGCGGTCTCTTGCCACGTATGACGTTGTTCCGATACATAAATTATCAATTGGTATGTGTAGTGAATTTAATATAGCAACTACTGCACACATCTGTGTTCCACCAGCAAGCATAACTCTACCCTTGGAGCTCATTACACCGGCAGCAATACCAGCAACAGAGGGTATCATTGGATCTCCAAATAGAGATATTGCCTTGAATGGGTCATCTTTCAACCCACCATAGATTATTCCAACCCTTTTCATACATTCATCAACAATATCGTTTTTGAGAACATGAGGATTCTCTGGCATGCTACTACTCATTTTAAATCTCGCATCAATTCCAAGTGCGATTAAAACTCCTAGTGCAGTAGTGGTGCCACCAGGAATACTTTCGCCTACTACTACCAAATCATTACTCTTTGAAAGTTGTTTACCAAGTACAATGCCATAATCAAAGGCTTTTTTAACATCCCCAATATCTATGGCATCATGGCTTTTGATATTATTTCCAGATCCAACATTAAATGAAATATACGGAATGTAAGGTTTAATTTTTGATCCTGCATCAACTATGAGAAATGGAATATCTGTTAATAGTAAAGCACTTCTGGTAACAATGGCCGGAGTGGGCTTTCCGTCGGGTGTAGCTGGAACTCTATTAATGCATTTGCAATGTCCATAATAAAGAAATTCTGAATCTGCTGCTGAAGTAAATTTTAGAAGATCTCCGTTTGCACCTGCCATAGTGATACCGGGGATTTCACTAGTTCCAGTATAGGATATTACACAAATAAAAATTGGATTTGATGTTGAAAATTCATTCAATGTAGAATATGATTGATTTAAACTTGCTATGTCGCAATACTCTACTTGTCTCTTTTCTTCATACAACTGTTAATCATCACTTGCCATAAATCCAAGAAATTCTTGTAACGATCTTGGTTGCAACACGTAATTAGTCTTTTTCTCTTGACCAATTGTGGATGTTGGATGTGGCCCATAATCGTGTCCTGGATAGATGATAAGAGAATCTTCAAGCTTTACAACTTTTTGAAACAGGCTATTATACATATCTCTGGGGTTACTTCCTGGAAGGTCTACTCTTCCACAATTCCCAACAAATAATGTATCACCGGTAAACACCATCTCGCCATCAACTACAAGACAAATACTGTCCTGGGAGTGGCCTGGTGTATGCAATGTCTTTATAAGAATGTTTCCTACCTTAATTATGTCGCCGTCAGATACAGATACTTGCTTAATAAGGTTCGAACTTTTATGCTGAACGATGTGAGCGCCGGTGATTTCGGCCACTTGTTCATTGCCCAGAACATGATCGAAATGAGTATGGGTATTAACAATGTATTTTGCATTCCATTTATTCTTCTTTAAGAGATCAAAAATTTTTTCTAAATCCCACGATGGATCGATTATAGCAGCTTCACTGCTTTCTTCATCAGCTATAATATAGCTAAAATTTGCCATTTGGCCAACTGGAATTTGTATAATTTTCAATTTCAAATGCAATATTACACTACTCCTTTTTCAGCTTCCTGAGGAATCCCTATCCGCTCCAAGTGAATCTGGCCAGTGTATTTTCTGTTATTGACGAGTCCAATTTTCATCCTATGAAAGGTAACTGTCGCATTAGCCTTTACACAGCTATAGTGGACCTCCCCTGTGTTAGGATCCATCCCAGAAGGAATATCAACCGAAACAACATATGCCTTTGATTTGTTTATCAGTTCAATAGCAGACGCATGAGGGTCACGAATTTCTCCTTTTACTCCAGTTCCAAAAATCCCGTCGATAATAATATTAGCCTTGGAAATTTTCCTTTTAATTTTGTCATTTATTTCATTGCCAAATATGGTTTCTATGGAATCCATGTTTTCGATTATTCCCAAGTTAATCTTGGCTTCTTCTGTTCGTAGATCAGCTGGAAAACCTAACAAAATTACTGTCACTTTGGCATCATAATAACCTGATAAGTGTCTTGACGCGACAAAAGCATCTCCTCCATTATTGCCACTACCACATATGACAACAATTGCTTTTCCCTTTAAATTTGTGTTAAACTTAGTAACTATGAAATCTGCAAGCCCATGTCCTGCATTTTCCATCATATAAACTCTATGCATCCCTAACAGATTATGCCCATTCTCTTCTATTTTATACATTTGATCTGAAGTAATGGCCTTTTCTTTTGCCATCTGCTTATTCTTCAAAGACTGATACCATTATGAGAAAAAAGTAGCTTCTAAATATGCTTTTATATATGAACAGATTTTGTTGCAGACGAAGGCGAAGAAGAATGAACAGGTTCAGTATGAAGAGCCGTGGATGATATTCTTTGGAATGGCATAATATAATCTGGCAGGTTAATCTTTACAGATTTTTTTCGCTGAATGGCAAAAGTTTTTCCATCATAAGTGCACTTTACAATGGGAATATCCTGCATATCCTCAAAGATATCTGCTATCTTATAATATTCAATTAATTTACGATGTTCATAGACAACTCCACCCTTTCTTTTGAATCTCTTTTTTGTCATAAACTTGAAGGCCAATATAAAATGTCTTGTTTTATAAAAGCTAAACATATTTCGTATAACTAGACTTCTTTTTATTTGATCCTGAGGGACATATAGAATGTTTCCTGTTCCTGATTTTGCTTCTATCGATAATAAGGTAGCATCGATATTGTTAACAGCAATGATGTCTGGCAAGCCAGTGCTGGAACCACCCAACCGTCTGGCATTCCAATCTCCACTATTAAGCCTTTGTACCAATGTGTGTTCGAAGCTATATCCTCTGCTTCTACGAACATTACCCAATTAAGTCACTCTCCTTATAATATACATTCTCTAACTCCTCAAGAGCAATATTGATGAATGTTGATGATAAAGAGTATATAATAACTTGATCCATTATGGCCACATGGTAAATATAGGAGTATAGGACCCGAAATAGTTCCTATCATAACTATTTGATAAAATCCAACTTACAATAAGTGCTACTCTTAGAGATTTATGGATAATGGATAAATCTTCTCGTAATCTCGAATAGATCTAACAAGGCATATATATACTACTAGTCGTATCAGCATTACCATAGTTCTATTTGGCTGATGTAACAGGATCTTATCGAATTTTGCTATCTCTAAAATTTCTTCATGGTATTAATTATGACGACAGGCAGCACATAGTAACTGCAGCAGCTGTATCTATGTTTATTTTGATGTTATATCCTGAGCTTAAGGATATTAGTATTTGATTTATAAACATGACAAACGAGTTTCAATCAATAAGATTTGGCGGTGCTGTAGTATGTTCATTTGTTAGCATATCTTCATTATTACTATGAATACTTTGAATTATTCATGTAATTATTCATGTGTCATCTCCATTCCCCGAACGAGCCTACATACTTTAACTTCTCTCACTAGGTCAATACAATTTCGATGTCAGAGTAACCAATCCAAATGCTTATAAGACTTCCAAACCTGCATATTTTACTTTCAAGATTATCTCGTCTGTCATTATAAAAGGAATTCTTTTGGTTATTGGCTCCCCTTCTAGTTACACACTCATTTGGTCGTCTTGATTTACTATATAACCAGACGCTTATTTAAAAGCCCTGCTATGTGTGCGCTAAAGATGAAGGGAGTATGGAGTATAACTGTATATGTGGACGGGGCCGCACTTTCAATAAAGTGTTATAGCAAAGTCTTTATTTAAATATGATATAACGTTCTCTACGTTGCTTAACAATGTTCAGACTTCGTTAGATGAGATTAATTATGAGCTAAGGAATGTTGAAGAACGACGAGAAAAACTAATCAAAGGAACTCGGGATGTGGTTGCGCTTTGTAGCAAATCTATTGTCGCATTGCACCGTAATGAAATGGAACAAGCACAAATAAATATGCATCAAGCCAAATCTATGCTCGAAGAGTTCAGGCAATATTCAAAAACTGATTTATACAAGTATATAGCAACTGCAGAACAGGAAATTGTGGAGGCATATGGACTAAGGTGTGTGTTGTTAGGGTCATCAATACCTAGTATGAAAGAATTGAATGTCTCAGGACCATCGTATATAACTGGATTACTGGATTGCATAGGAGAAATAAAGAGAATGGTATACGACAAAATGAGGGTAGGAAGAGCAGAAGATGCTGCAAAATTATTTTCTCTAATGCAAGATATTTACGGAGCTGTATATCCATTCGCTGTCTACGACCATCTAGTATCAGGGATGAGGAGAAAATTGGATGTTGCAAAGATGCTGATAGAAGATGTTCGAGCAGTAGTTACTGAAGAATCAAGGCGGCAAGTAATTATACAGGCAATTGATAATTTAGAAAAGAAACTTCAGAATGCCATTAATTAATGGGCTGCCGAGGCCATAGTTTGGAAGTTAAAGATCTAAAATTGGTTTGGTTCTTTATATTATGTTAAAATATGGTACTTTTAATGAACCCGCGTATGAAATACATCGAAATAGACCCTAAATAATTGAGCAATTAAGATGATGTATTCTCTGATGTAATATTTGTTGTAGCTAGCCTTTGTGACTGTTTGAAGGTTTGTCACCATAAAACATCACATATCCTAGGTTAGCATTATACCAAATTATCGAATTGGGAATTATGCCCTGCTCTCAATTAGCTTGTGAAGAGCTTAATACACGGCGAGCAGGAGCACTGGCGTTGTCAGAATATGCATCCTGTATCGATATAATTTCTAGGCAGATCATAATAAACAGGTCAGTATATATTCAATCGAACAAATCAAGGGCGTCGATCGGCTTGAACTACTTTGATATGTTAATTTAACGCAGCAAGGGTTCATAATAATGCAGAAGAGTTACCTGCATCGAGAAATAAAGAGACATAGTCAAGGTCTAAGTGTTTATTAATAATAGACTGAAATAATCGTCAGTAAGGAGAAAGATTTTGATATGCTAAAGAGTATGACAGATATAAATGTCCACGAGATCTTAGAGAGAACCTTAGAAGGAAAAGATATATCAAAAGATGATGCTTATCAAATAATTAATTCTGGAGAAACTGATTTGATTGCCTGTGTAGCTGGAGTCATCAGAAACCAGAAAAAAGGAAGGTTAATTACATATTCTCGTAAAGTCTTTATAAACCTAGTTAATTTGTGTAGGGATACGTGTTCTTATTGTACGTATAAGAAAGAGCCCTCCGATAAATTGGCATTAATGATGACTCCGCAGCATGTTTTGACGATTGCAGAGGCGGGAAGAAGGCTTCGATGTACAGAGGCACTGTTTGTAACTGGAGAAAGACCAGAGCAAAAATATTCTGAGGCAAGAGAATGGCTGAGATCTGTTGGGCATTCCTGCACCGTAGAATATATAAGCGAAATGAGTGAAATGGTGCTTCACAAGACGGGCTTACTTCCTCACACTAACGCGGGCAGCTTAACAAAAAAGGAGATGCGGACTCTAAAGGATACAAACGTTAGTTTGGGAGTGATGCTTGAATCTTCTAGCGAACAACTTATGGCAAAAGGTATGCCACATGAGATGGCTCCAAGCAAGAACCCAAAGGTTAGATTAAGGACACTGCGTGATGCTGGAGAACTAAAAATACCTACTACTACAGGATTGTTAGTAGGGATAGGAGAAACTTCAGAAGAGATCATTGATTCTCTATTTATGATCAAGGATATCTATGATACATATGGTCACATTCAAGAACTGATAATTCAAAACTTTGCCCCAAAACCGGTAACAGCAATGGCAAAATTTTTGCCTCCATCACACGACTACTTTCTTAGAAGTATTGCTCTTGCGAGAATTATTATGCCAGAAATGAATGTCCAGGTTCCACCCAACCTCACTCCAAATATTTTTGGAAGATATATCAGTGCTGGGATTAACGATTGGGGAGGAATATCTCCACTGACTATTGATTATGTTAATCCAGAATTTCCGTGGCCAAGCATAGATTCTGTGAAATATATTACTAGCATTAAAGGTTACAATTTCAGAGCACGGCTGCCTGTTTATCCAGAATTTCTTAGGAAGGGAGATGATAAATTTATACCTGATAAACTAAGGAGTTATATAGACTTGTTGACAGATGCTAACGGACTTGTTCGGGAGGATTATATTGCTTGACCTTAACTTTTGATTGCCTTTTCAAAACTATTGATCCTGTAGTTGCATCAGCATTAGACCGCGCTTTGAGCGACAAGGAGGTTTCGGTGGAGCAAGCAGTGGAGCTACTGGATTCTAACGGAATGGAAATGAACATGCTTGTACTTGTCGCAGATGAGCTGCGTAGACGTGCAGTAGGAAGTACCGTAACATATGTTATAAACAGAAATATCAATTTTACAAATGTTTGTATCAAGCGATGTGGCTTCTGCGCATTTAGCAGGGATTTTCGCGAAAAGGAGGGATATTTTCTACCGATTGAAGAGATTGTACGAAGGGCAAAAGAAGCGTGTAAATTAGGTGCAACTGAAATTTGCATACAAGCAGGACTGCCTCCAAAAATGGATGGCCATTTGTATATTGATATTTGTAGTGCTATTAAGAAAGAGTTGCCTAATATTCATATTCATGCATTTTCACCAGAAGAGGTTTTATATGGTGCAGTAAGATCTCAAGTCTCCGTTGAAGAATATTTAAAAATGTTAAAGGAGGCAGGCGTAGGGAGCCTTCCTGGAACAGCCGCAGAGATTTTGGATCAACCTATGAGGGATCTTATATCTCCAGGAAGAATAACTGTAGAAGATTGGATTAAGATCATAAAGCTTGCGCATTCTATGGAAATTCCGACTACTTCGACTATAATGTATGGACACATTGAATCGTCAGCACATAAAGCAAATCATCTAGAATTAATAAGGAAAATACAAAGTGAAACTCATGGTTTCACAGAATTCGTACCTCTGAGTTTTGTACATACGGAAGCACCTATGTATAATCATAAAATCATATCTAAAGTTAGACCAGGAGCCGATGGCAATGAAGTAATGAAAATGCACGCGGTTTCCCGGATCATATTACACGGATATATCAAAAATATCCAGGTTTCATGGGTAAAAGAAGGAGCAAGGATGTCGCAAATTCTCTTGGGAGCCGGTGCGAATGACTTTGGCGGAACTCTAATTAACGAAAGCATTTCTACTGCTGCCGGCTCGCAATATGGGCAGCTATTGAAGCCAAGGCAGATAAGATCAATAATAAGATCCTGTGACAGGTTGCCAGCGCAACGCTCAACCACCTACCAGTTGATTAAACAGTATTCTAACCAAGAAGAATATGACCAACCTGAGGAGTTAGACAAAGCTGATCCTGCACAATTTAGCTCATATAACCAATTAATAAAATTGGATAAATTCAGATATAGCGAAAGAGAAAGATAAGTAGTTTGCAACTATGAATCCATCTTCGAAAAAGAACAAAGGGTTTCTAGGAAGTATAAGTATAGTACATAAAAAATTCTTTTATTATGTAACTAATTCCAGAATTAGCAAAAGCAGTAGTTGAGATCCCAAAATCTCTTTGGTCCCATGATTCTTTAAAACTGTCGATGATTATTAGATCTTTAGTGAATTCTCTTGTCTTTTCTTGATA
Source organism: Nitrososphaeraceae archaeon (assembly GCA_036518375.1). GTDB lineage: Archaea > Thermoproteota > Nitrososphaeria > Nitrososphaerales > Nitrososphaeraceae > Nitrososphaera_A. Next base: position 11,580 of record DATDNG010000130.1, read on the forward strand.
GGAGTATACTCACAACCCATTGGACCACAGTATCTCCCTACATATACAGCCTGTGGACGATATAGCGCAGGTCTAGGAGCAGCCTCTGCAAACTTCTCTTCAATAACATGGGCAGACCACCCAGATATTCTCGAGATAGCAAAGATAGGGGTGTTGAGATCCATCGGAATACCCATGCTAAAATAAAGAGATGCACTATAAAGATCGACGTTGGGATAAATTGGTTGCCTTTTGTTTTTAAGCATAAACTCCTTAGTGGCTTTTTCAACGCGTTCTGTTATTTCAAACCATTTAGTACCTTTCTCCCTCGACATTGCTCTTGATAATCTAGCTAGTATATCTGCCCGGGGGTCAGTAGTCCTATATACTGCATGGCCCATGCCCATTATCCTACCGCCATGCTCTAGTCGACTTGCGACCCAGTTTTCTACCTTTTCGAGATCGCCAATTTCAAGCAGCATCTTCATTACTTGGATGTTTGCTCCTCCATGTAATTCTCCTGATAAGGCACCTAGAGCACCACCTATACAAGCATACATATGAGCTCTAGTTGAGGCAATCTCCCTTGCAGCAAATGTTGATGCATTAAAGCTATGTTCCGCATGTAAGATAAGACAAATATCAAACACTTTAGATTCTTCCTGTATCGGCTCGGTACCTCGAAGCATATAGAGAAAGTTTGCTGCATGTGATCCTTCTTCCTTAGGCTCTATCACATGCTGTCCATTTCTAATTCTATTCCATGCAGCTACAATGGTAGGAATCTTTGAGATAAGAATAATCGCTCTTCCAATATTCGCTTCCCTCGTATCATCATTTATGTTCAAATCATAATCAGCAAGCTCTGAAATGCATGATTGAAGTATATCCATTGGATGTGCCTTCTTCGGACGGTTTTTTAGATTCTTAAGTAATGGTTCGGGCAATTCTCGGACTTCATTTAATCTATGTGAAAAATCAGCCAATTCGTCAGAGCTCGGAAGTTCTCCAAATAATAAAAGATATGTTGTTTCTTCAAATGTAGAATGATTAACTAAGTCCAGAATATCATAACCACGGTAAATTAATTTACCTTGTTCTCCATCAATAGAACAAATTTTCGTGTCGGCAACTTCGATATTCCTTAGGCCGATATTTCTCGCGTCCATCTAATAATAATGCTTCTGGAAGTTTCTATATTAAAGTAATGATTTTGTAGTTAACAAGATACCTAAAGGATAAGGCATACTATAGATAGCCACGAGCTTGCAGCTCATCGCTATACACTATTTCCAATTTATGACCAAAAACTACGTACAATAGTGTATCTAAATTATGCGTTTAGATACACCTTCCCACATTAGTAGCCCTTTTTGCGTCTTCCTCATGGCCTTATTGATTAAATTAACAATTCTGCAAGCAACCATTTTGTATAATTGTAGCATCCATTATGCTATCAGAATAAGTTTCTTTCATAGCTGCCCGTATGCAACTATGCGGATATAGAATGAAGATCTTATTTTCCTAATTAATCTTTATACGGCTTCGTTTTCTTTTGGTGTCATAGAAAATTAGAATAATGTCTGGCTGAACCTCTTTTATATATGCTATATAGATTCAGATGATACAGGAGAGGCATTTTAGACTTTAAATCCCTTATTCAACATAAGCGATTCAATTGTTATGGCCTAAATTGTGCAAGTCTCCTTCGGGAGTGTTAGATAAGAAACTTGTATAAGTTAGGTTTCGATATGACTGTCCTTCCATCGATCACTTTTATCAGACTGTTTGCAACATCACTACATACGTAGTTAGTAGCACCATAAATTTTCCCTCTGCTCATAGATATCAAACTTTACTGTTATTCCATAATGGAACTTAGGTTCCATCTCATCCACTATAAACAGTATCTGCAGGTATTCCTGTACGTAATAACCAGGTCAGATATAGACCAAGTAAGGCCTGTGAGACAACGACAAATTAAATGCAGGCTGGAATATAGATCGATATTTATGGAATATGAAACTAGGTAAAAACTACAGGGAATGATAGTAATGCGAGAAAGTAGTGCAGGAAGAAGGTCATTCGTGAACTGTCCCGATGCTTCTTTTTATGCTCGATCTACTGAACTAGTCGCTAGAGATTTGCTTGGAAAAACTCTAGTTCGTCTAATTTATAATACGTCAGGCAATCTTGATCGGATGTCTGGTATGATCGTTGAAACAGAGGCATATGGATTTAAGAATGATGCAGCAAGCCACGCCTATAGTGGTTTAACCTCTAGAAACGCAGCGATGTTTGGAGAAGTTGGCCGAGCCTATATTTACTTTACATATGGAAGTCAGTACTGTGTAAACGTCTCCGCGCGATCAAATGAAATGGATGCAGGAGCTGTCCTAATAAGAGCATTGCAACCTTTAGAAGGTATTGAGATAATGAAAAGTTTTCGTAAAAATGATAACCCTCTATCTTTGACCTCGGGTCCTGGCAAACTTAGCCAAGCATTAAGCATTACCAAATTACTTAATGGAGAAGATATGACCGATCCAGAGAGCAGATTGCATATAGAAGATGGATTCAACCCATTGGCAATAGTCACAACCAAAAGGATAGGAATAAACCAAGCTTTAGATAAGCAATGGAGATTTGTAGTTGCAGACTCTACGATCGAAGGATATCTAAATAAATACGCATCTAGAAAAAAGTAAGCCCAAAGTAATTTGCAGGCTCACTCATAAGCCCTATGACGCGTAATGAAAGGGTTTATTAGCAAGCATTAATATATATATCTATATATCTGTCATAATAGATAGTATCGATCAATATGGGTAAAATCCTAGTAGCGTTAGATGACGAGTTGGAGAGAAGGTTTAGAGAGGCTGTATTCAGACGCTATGGTATGAAAAAAGGCAATCTTACAAATGCAATATCCGAAGCCATAGATCTCTGGTTGAAATCCAAATAGATTATGGCACCAGAACAACAATTAACGGGATTGCCTATGAAGAATTGTTTTTTCTTATACAAGGCATAAAATATATAGATCAGCCTGTGAAAACACTTCTTACAGCAACCACCATAGCCCAAGATTACACGAACGTACTTATCTAGCCAGAGTGCTAAAAGGAGTTGCAGTATATTGTCGTTAGCCGGGATGAGGATAGTCATAACTGGAAGTCGTAGAGCCACCGAGTTGGCGCATCTAATATCAAACTTTGGGGGCACCCCAAGGATAATAGCTACGGTAGGATTCGAGGTAAATCAAGGAGTATCAAAAGAAATTGAGGGTTTTATAAATAAAATAGTTGAAAAAAAGATAGACTATATTATTTTTATGACTGGACCGGGAGTATATTTACTCATGTCCGCCGCTAGGTGTCTAGATTTGGAGAAGATGTTAATTCAAGCACTAAATCAAATAATTATAATATGCAGGAGCTTTAAATCCAAATATGCATTGGCTGATCACGGAGTTAGGACAGACATAGTTCCCCAAGAGAATACAGCAGAGGGAATTGCTAGAGCAATGAAGAACTACGATGTTTGGAACAAAAACGTTGCTATTCTATGGCCTGGTTCAGATTCATCAGTATTGAGAAATGAGCTTCTTAAATCTGGAGCTCATGTCTTCGAGTGCTCAATATATACATATTCCCACGAGATTAAGGAGGACGCAGCCAAGATTTTAAAGACAATGGGCTTTGACTATAAATCCCCACACCAAGCAAAGGTTGTAGAATTTATCAAAGAAATTACCAAAGGATTCGTTGATGCAATAACATTTACCAGCCCTCCCGCCGTATTTGAATTCTTTAAGATTGCAGAACAATATCATCTAAAGGAGCCATTGCAACTATCATTAAATCAAGATATAATAGTGGTTGCAGTAGGACCTTCTACAGAGAAAGCCTTGGCAGAAAACAGGGTCAAAGTAGATGTTATGCCTAAAGTCTACAAGATGGGACCTATGGTAAAGGCCTTAAGCGATTACGTTATTCAAACCAATGCCAACAAAAGAAAAATACAAAGTTAAAGCATGTAACGTGCACCCAATTTCAAATTAAGTGCAGGAGCCTTTTTTATCCTGAATGTATATTCATAGTCTATGAAGTACTTCAACCTCGAAGAGCCTCAGGTTACAAAGCCAATAGTCATCGCTGCGATGCAAGACATGGGTAATGTCGGAAATATTGTTATTGATTTTATTAATAAGAGTTTAGAATCGCATTGCTTTCGTTATGTCTGTCCTCCTTTTCCGAATTATGTTATAGATAAAGGAGGACATATTGAATTTCAGCCAGAAAGATGGGAATACAGGTACGGAAGCGAAATAATTGAATTTGGAGGTGGTATAAGTCAACCTCAAACCAATGAAGAACTTTATGAACTGTGTCAGGATGTCATTGATATCGCTAAAAAATATTCGGCTCAATTGATCTACACAGTAGGTGCATTTCATACTACTACACACACAATTCTACAGCAACCAAAAACGTTCGTCACGACTACTTCTCAAGAATTAATGGAACAAGTAAAGAGACTTGGTGTGCAAGTGACTCCCAAGTCATCCTTTATCACAGGCTTCAACGGCCTCATTTTGGGTTTTGCAAAATTGAATAATATAAGAGGGATAGGACTCTATTGCGAAATTAACGATCCGAATATACCTCAATATAGAGCAGCCAAGAGTATCTTGCAGTTATTAGAGAGATTGACCTTCATGAAGTTTGGACAATTACATGAGTTAGATATAATGGCTGATGCTGTAGATAAAGAAATAGACAAAATGAGAGCATCAGGCGATTCTTACTTTGACAACACATAATTTTGGATTACGCCGATCCAATATTACAGTTTAAGCAGCGCATTCTGTTCTGATATCCATCCTAAAAGATTCAGATTCTGGACTTAAGATTTTATAGTACGTATAGGAATCAAAGCGAAGATTATTTGTAATTTTCCTAGTTGACGTAACTGCGATACCTCATTCGTAAATTGTCACAGCGAAAGTCGTTGATTTTAAGACAATTTGATGCTTGATGCAAGTTTAATTTTTTTTGGCATTGTGTTTTGATTCATGGAGATAAACTGATACATTGTAATTTTGCATATTTCCTTCGAAAGTGGCAATTCCGTTTTTGGTATACAAATTAAAGTTCTTTTGGATTTGTTCTGCGGCTTGATGATTCTTCAATATATATAACAGTGCAGGATCTACTATCAAAAGAACCTTGGGGGTATTGATTGATATATAGCCATTATAATAATCTATATAATTATAATCCAAGTGAAATATAGATTGCGGTATCCACGAATAGAAAGGATTTGAGATAACGGTAATATCATTACTGTTCTTACCAAGAGGTTTGTTACCAGTATCATCATGTAGGTACTTCACAATAAAAGTCGCTGCATCAAAGTAAGCAGAATTAAGGTTTATTGGAGTTATGAGAAGAGTTGTGTTTATTATCCCAAAAATCCCTACAGTCGTAATTAAAATATACATGGTCACATTCTGATAAGTCTTTTTTTTGCTAGTTATATTTGACAGGAATTCTATCAACCTGGCTACTGCAATACAAAATGCAGGGAGTAAAGGGATTACGTGCCAGTAAGAAACAAATCCTATCATGTATAAAAATATAAGGAAAGGAATGATCCATAATAAGAGAAGAATATCTTTTTTTATCGATGCAAAGGCAACACCAGCAACGCTCAAAGCCATAAATAATGGGTCGATATTAAAATCATAGATAAAGGAATCAAAGAAAGTATGAGTGCCTCTATGCGTCTGCCATAAGACGCCGTTTAACCAAAGGTCAAATTGGCCATTATAGATTGCATATGCAGGCCAAATTAGAGGCACCAACACTACAGGTATGAAATACAATCCAAGAGATTTCAAACTACTTTTACTTGTGTAGATAATGTATCCAAGTAGCGGAACCATGGTAATTGCCGGAATCTTTGTAAATATTGCCAAGCCCAAGAAAACACCTGAGAATAAAACTGCTAAATTTTTTTTGCTATTTTTATTTTCATTTATTTTGTCATTTATTGAGCTTCTTGCATATGTTGCGAATAATATAGAAGCCAAAATAAAAGGCAACTGTAGAGGTTCTAACCAAATTCTTCTAATAAGCCAAGTTATTGGCATTATTGCAAATAAAACAGATGCAATAAACGCTACGTTTCTACCATAGCAGCGCTTCGATATAGCATATAATAGAAATGTATCGACTATTGCAAGAATTCCCGTTATCACTCTTGGAACAAGATAGAGAACTTCAATTGATTTTAGACTTCCAATAGATGGGTGAAATGAGTTCGGATATCCAATGGCTCCTAATATACCTGCTAAAAATATTTGTGAAAAATAAGGGTGATCATAAAGAGATCCCTCTTGTGGCCCTTGACCTGCTAACACATGCATAGTCCTCCGCATATATATGCTCTCATCATTAGATGGGCCGGGAGGAAATCCGATAGGATTATACAAATGTGTAAATGCGGCCAATACGCCTATAAATGAGAGTAAGATAAAATATCGTCGAGAGTAAAAATTCCAACCTTTCAAGATAATTTGAGTCCGCGAGTTATCCGTAATGAGATGCAATCCTTCTTAAGTATTGCTAACATCTTTCCCAAAACGAGCATGATTTGCCATCAGTAAGTTAATTGTGATCAATATAATTGCAACATTGCTACCTAGTGCTTGCACAGTTGTTGCTACATGTTGATGGTGGCAAAACCTCCTCTAAGTTAAATGAATATAGATCAAACTCTATTAACAGAAGAGTAAGTTATGCAACAAAGCAATAGCGTTTGCCTTTTTGCAGATTTTGAAATGTTTTGTGGTATCTCTAACACTTAATCTAGTCATGGTCTCTTTCTTCCTTATCTATTACTTTATTATTTCAAAGGAAGCTATCATCTTTTCTATAGTTGGCAGGAAAGTATGATATTTTGCTGCATCGCCGTTATAAGAAAGAGTATATATGTTATCACCCTTCGCTGTCCATACTAACATTATTTCTGGTTTAAATGGTGCATTGCCAGCAGGAGGTATAAATACAACTCTATGTGCAATAGCACCTCCAGTAAGCATAATGGACTTGGACTCTACAATCTGTATGCCTGGCTGTTTTAATGTATCATTAACCAGCTTACTATAATCATTTAGTGCTATATTTTGGGAATAATGAGTTCTTGACAGTAAGAGCTGCTGGGGGATCGTATCTGAAAGATTTCCTAACGGTGAGTAGAATGCAACAATATTAGTATAATCTCTAAGACCTGTCTGTGATATTGTCCAATCAGAAGGATATTGTATTTTTATGCCGTAAGTGGGGTTCTGATAGGTCAAGAAATTATTCATTGTTTTAGCGGCAGTAGAGGATGCAAAACTAGTGGTAGTAGTATTTTTTTGTGCTAACACTGACTGTTTTAACACGCCAAGAGAAGACATCAAAACTATCATTGCCGCTATTGTTAATATAGATAAAATTGCTTTATTTTTGCGATATAGCATCTAAACACTTGTTAATTGCTTGATATTTAATTCTTCTTTTAAGAAATCTGACAATAACATAAACCCGCTCTTCTAGATACGAAGTTTAGCCATTCTTGACAAAGTCTCTTCTAGAAGCCAGATGATTCTGATGACACATCCTTGTAACATCAATGCAAAAGCTGCATTGATAACAAATGGCTGAATATACCTCGGGAGCTATTTGAAAATAGACTTGTAGGATATGTCAGGATATTAAAGGCTTGTACAGCTTCTATTCATGAATGCCAAATCCAAATAGTTCTTATGTAAGGTATATGCTGTATCATTATGAGAAATAATGGCGGTCCATCAAATAGATTTATTGCTACCAACCCCAAAAATGGCCATGAGCGAATCGTAGTTGATAGAGACGATATTAAACATCGTGAAGTCTTTAATAATGGCAGCTGGAGACATAGTCAAGAAAAGTGCCGTGAATTTACCAATAAGGACTGCAGGAATAAATAATTTAACTCATCGCGATCTAGTTTTTACAAAGTTTAATTTAAGTTTAATTTAACTTTGTCTAATTTGCATATTGATCAAATATGAAACAAATTGAGACGTAAGTCATTACTTTTATATGATATCCTTTTATTTTATTTAGGTAAGAATCTTACTTATCTATTATTATACTGATATTTCTAGATATTATTAAATGGGCATTGTTGTTGAACACGAAGAGAGAGAAGATGTAGAAAGAGTACCAGTATGTGACGAACCCTATCGTCCCCCTCTATTGAATCTGGCACACCATATAGACGAGAGTCATTACAAAATGGAAAACAGGATGTATATTGAAAATGCAGATTAATAATAACAGAAAAATTCCGAATACGGATAGCAATGATAAGTCTCCGTATATTAAAGAAGAAAGGGATATGGAACTTGAAAATATTGTTGGCAATATGATGATTGCGCAATACCAAGTTGACAAACTAAGATCTAGGTTGAGTGAAAGGATAAGTGGCTATGGTTCTGCAAGCAACAAAAAGTCCTCTGCGCATATGTTCAGGCACAATGACAAGTGGTACAAAGTTACAATAAAAGTAGACGAGATGGCTACTACACATTATCCCGAAGTGGTTGAAGATGTAAAGTAAATACAAGCATCCCAAAAAAGTGTGTTACGCGCGTAACGCACAATATTTCTTCATATACTCGAGGTTTAACGTAATTCTGGTTGTTAGCCAATTGCATAATAGCCATAGATGGTAAGAATATATTGCGAATATATTATTTGAGTTCAAAGCTATGATAACTATGGAGTAACTATTCCAGACATGTCTTTTGCGAATAGCATATTATTCAAAGTTACTTGAAACTTTGCCCTGTGCCGTTCTACAATTATTTCCACATCATCCAAAGAGTCAGACGTGTTTGCGCCTTCCAAATCTTTTATAACGACATGAATAGATTCATGTGAAATTAACGCTTCTATAAAAGGTTCAATATACTGAAAGTCATCTATTTTAGACTTAGCATGACCTTTTGATTGTATAATCAACATCGTATGATCATAGTAAGTGAAATATGGCGGAGATTCATCTATCGCGCATGCTAAAGCAAATCCATTAATGGTCATTCTGTATAATGCACACACTCTTGATCTAAAATGAAGAATATATAGTAGATACTTTCTACATAGTGTAATAGAATATTTCGTTTGGCTAGGACTATTATCGAAAAAATTAAAGTGATGTGGCACCACATCAGTTACAACACAAAATATTCTGCATCTGGGTGATGTACTATAATTGCTGCAGTTGACTGATCAGGTATTATTTGTCCAGAGTCAGTTAACCTCATACCTGACTTCGTAGGATCCAATAGCTTCCAGACCAGATGATGCTGAGCTAGATCGGGACAGCTAGGGTACCCCCAACTATATCTGAGACCACGTTTGATGCCGATCTTTAGCTCATTCTTTATCTTCAAATTAACCCACTCTGCTAATGCTTCAGCAGTCTCCACAGCTAATCCATGCAAATAATATGCATCGGTGTACCTGTCATCTTTGTTCCAATAGTCTATTACCTCTGTTGCCTTGTCGCCTACAGTGACTGCTTGAAAAGACACTATATCATTCTCTCCAAAGTAATCTGTCAAGCACAAGTGTTTTGCTTTTGAGGACCTTGGAAAATCAAAGACAACATGCCCGTCATGCTCTGGTAAATCTACTACTAACTTTCCATCGATATTATGACATCTGAAATACCCGTAAACTGCTCTTGGTTCAAATAATTTTTCTTTAATTACCTTTTCTTTCCATATTTCAAAATGCTCCTCATTTTCTTTGCTGAAAGGTTTGGCATTTTTCCCACGAATGCCCCAAGAAAGCACAAACAAGGATTTTTTATTAATAAAATTCCATATTTTATTGAGATCAATTTGTTCAGGTTCTAATCTTATCTGTTTGTTAATGTGTGGTGGAGTAGGAGGTGGAACTGGCTTCACATTACTATGCGGTAGACTTAGAGGCTCTATTGGAGTTTGCCTTTTCTCCTCCCACTGCTCTAGTTTCTGTTGCCACTCTGAAATAAACTGCGCCCTTTCTTTTGACATAAGTTTATTTATAACCGTTAGCCCATCAAATGCAGTTTTACAGTAGAACACTCCAGGACTATAAATACCTCCACCTTTCGCAATTCGATTTATATAATTACTGTTAATAGCTGCGCCTCCACACAATACAGGAATTTTTATATTATTTTGTTTTGCGTATTCGACAAAATACTGCATTTGTTTTGAAGTTGACACAAGCAATGCGGAAAGGCCTACTACATCTGCGTTAACTTCATTAATTTTTTCAAGTATTCTTTGCAACGGAACCTGTTTGCCGAGGTCATATACAGTATACCCATTGTTTATGAAAATAGTTTTTACGAGATTCTTACCTATATCATGGACATCTCCTAGTACGGTACACAGTACTACCTTGCCCTTACTAATCCCTTCTTTTCTTATCAGGTATTTTTCTAGTTCAGCAACTGCAGCCTTCATGCACTCCGCTGATTTTAAAACAAAAGGAAGAATAAGTTCACCCGATCCGAATTTATCGCCTACTTCTTTCATTGCAGGTAGCAGAGTATTATTTAAGGTTTGAACGGCGGCGTCGTGAGCATCCTCCTTTGGAGCTTCAAGTATCAACCTATCCATATTTATTCTGATTGTTTTAAGATTGACATTTTCTGGGACTCTATCTGCTATTGCAGCTACGACGTCATCTTCTATTCCCTCCTTAATCCTGTTAACGATTCTAAAATAACATCGCTTATCTGCAGCCCAGCTTGGATCTACATATAATCTTTTAACAGGGGAAGCAGCGGGCGATGACTTTAAGCCTTCGAAATAAGAGATCAGTTCAGTAAGTGCGTTAGCATGAGTATTGAAAATAAGATCTTCTGCTAGTTTTCGCTGTGCACTATCAATCTCTGCATATGGAATAATATCTTTTGCGTTAATAATTACTGTATCAAGTCCAGCTTTGACAGCGTGATAAAAAAAAACAGAGTTAACTATCTTTCTAGCATGTACAGGTAGACCAAAACTAACGTTGCTTAAACCAAGTGTTGTAGAACAACCTTGAACTTTTTCTTTTACTAGGCGTATGCCCTCAAGAGTAGCTTTTGCAGAGTCTGAGAATTCATGTTCACCTGTTGCAAGTGTGAAAGTAAGAACATCGAAAATAAACTGCCATGGTTGAAGGTCATACTTCTTACCTGTTTCAAAGAGCAACTCTGCGGTCGCAACCTTCTCTTCGACGGTCTTTGCCATACCCTTGGGTCCTATGCACATTGCGATAGCAGGAACGCCATATTTGACCATCAAAGGAGCAAGCGAATGAAATCTCGCCCCGTCACCTTCAAGGTTGATCGAATTAATTATAGGTTTGCCTGGGATTTGTTTTAGCGCCGCCTCAATCACTTTGGGGTCTGTAGAATCAATAATAAGTGGAGCATCTATCTCCAAACTTAAACGCTTTACCAGCTTTCTCATAAAGTCGAGTTCGTCGGACCGTTCAGTAGTAGCTACACAGACGTCAAGGCAATGAGCACCGTCTTCCACTTGTTTTCTAGCTAAGTTAACAAGTCCGTCATAATCATTTGCGAGTACCATCTCCTTTGCTTTCCTAGACCCCTGAGTATTGAGGCGCTCACCAATTATTAGTGGTGGAGGCTCCTGCCTCAGGTCTAACGCCTTCAATGCTGAACTAATTCGAGGTACAGTCTTCATTAAGTATTAAGATCTTGGCACCTAAAACCTATCTAAAATGTTACGGTTGTTTTTGTCTGTCTAACATTTTGCGCAGTTCAGATATATGTGAAGGATTAGTTCCACAACATCCTCCAATTATGCGAATATTTTTATAATTTTGGACAAAATCCTCTAGTTTTTCTGCTATTTCTTTAGCTGTCATTTTATATACTGCTTTGCCGTCCTCATTTTGAGGCATACCAGCATTGGGCATAACTAGTATTGGCAATTCATCTTGTTCACTTAACCATCTCACGCTGGGAGTCATTTCCACAGGCCCAGTGGAGCAATTTAAGCCGAATACATCAATACCCATATCACATACTGTAGTATATGCAGACTGAATATTCGTTCCAAGTAGCATTTTTCCATATTGGTCCAACGTAACATTGGCAATAATTGGAACCCCGGTACCTACTTTTCGTATTGCATCATGAGAAGCATCGATTGCGAGTTTAACTTCGAGTATATCTTGACTTGTTTCGATCAGCAGCGCGTCGACCCCTCCTAAAATCAATCCTTCAGCCTGCAATACGAACGCTTCCTTTATTTCATCAAGTGACTTCTGGCCTAGGTCTGGATCGTCGGAACTTGGCAGATATCCTGTTGGACCCATAGAACCTATTACATACCTTGGCTTATCCATAAATATATTGCAAGCCTCTCTTGCAAGTTCAGCGGCTTTTTTGTTAAACTCAACTGTTTTGTCACCATATCCATATTCTTCAAGTTTTAACTTGTTGCTGCCGAAAGTATTTGTTTCAATACAGTCTGCTCCGGCTTTTAGATAACTTACGTGGATTTGCTTAACCCACTCAGGTCTGCTAAGAATTAAACCATCATTAAAACCATCCCTTTTATCTACAAAGTCTTCTAACTTTGGGTTCAGTTTCTGAATTTCTGTTCCCATTGCCCCGTCAAAAAGAAGGATCTGATTGTAAAAAACCTCTTTAAATAGTTTTGTCATTAAACTATATGTCAAGAGTTGACTCTAGAGTTAATAGTTTTTCCTTCAGCAGCGCAATCCACAAGGATTTGCATTTTCTCACCACACATGTATGCATGTATGAGTCGGTTCTTTACGTGAAAGTCATATGTCTATGACGGGAAAGCCGGATGATTATGCAGTAGAAGTAGCTTCTGGAGCATGGTTTGGTAGTCTAGCTTGGCCAGGAGCAGGAGGTCTTGTAATTGGAGGACCTGTTGGTCTTGCTGCAGGTGTAGCTGTAGGTGGAGTAATGGCCTATGAATTTGAGAAGCATGTATGGCAAAAGGTATTGGAGGTAATAAAGAAGGAGAGCGCAATTCAGCGAACTATAGATTCAGTCGAGCATTATCATAATTAACTATCGACTCGTATTTTAGCTCAAGTCGATTATATAAGACATAGTTAAAGATACCTTCCAATTTCTTTCACACTGTCAGCAATCTATTCATAGCAGCTTTTAATTGTGAAGTATCATCAGAAGATAATCCATGGAGATATTTTTCAATTTGCAACAAAAGATTTACAGTAAGATACCGATAATAAAGGTAAATTATATCCTTCCGAACAACACATAATCAATCGATATTAATAAATCATAATATCGAATTCTAGAATTAGATTAATATATTTTTACTTGTTAAGAATTATAATAACGATATCTATTACTTAATTCAAAACTAAAATAATGTAGTAATTTGCGCATTGCAAATATATAGATTTTAACTAATTAATTAAAGAACATATGAACCACACAACGATAGGAGTCACCCTAGTAGTAACTACAATAGCAATTGTAGTAGCAAATCTTGCCCCGGTACAACAACAGTCACAATCCCATTCACAACTACAATTGTCATTGAGTAATCTTACTCTTGCTACGGTTAACCAGCATAGTATGCAGCCAATGCTGAAACTAGTAGTAGACAAAGGAGAATTTCACTACCCTACACCACAAGAAAAAATCACAATAGATAGAACCATTAACCAAACACTTAGTATGCTAAAACCACTAGGAAGAATGATAAATGAATCACATACTTGCATTCTTGAAGCTGTTGTATGCGCTAATAGGAACATTAACAATGCCACGGTATGAAAATTATAGTTTAAGAAAATGAGTAACAACGACAACCAGACGAAACATCAGCAACTCATCTATAATGGGTAGCACAGTTTATTTGTTGAACCTAATCAGACAAAAATATATAAAATAAATCAAGAAATCCAGACTAGTTCCAATATGGCAGCAGCAATTGACGCAAGTATAAAAAGATACTCATAATTTACCATACTACATTCGTACTTATGGCCCCTATGTAACAGGTAGGAACATTGTGACAATAAGAAGATGTCCTGCAGAGGAGTTGGATTGTGACATGACATGGCCTCCATATATTATCTCTCATAATGAAAGGATGTAACTACTATTTGACATATTCTCAGTTTTTGTGATCAATTCATGATGAGGAATCCATACATAATAGTAGTAAAACAACTATTTATTCTACTACCATCTGAAAGCAGGATCATCTTCCATCACCCTTTCGAAAATCCGAAGATAATTCTTCGTCATTATTTCATCTGTAAAGAGCTTTTCAACTCTGCGTCTACAAGATTCTGGCGAACATTCATAAATCTTGTTGACATAGCCTTCTAACTCCCGAGGAGATTTAGCTAGAAAACCATTAGTCCGATTTACAATTATATCGTTTAGTCCTCCATTAGCTAGAGCAAGTACCGGTTTACCATAGGCATTCGCTTGTATAGCATATAATCCAAAGGCCTCCATCCAGGTGGGTTTTGGGCAGGCAATAACAGCTTTACAATTCTTAATTAATTCTATCTTTGTTTTATTGTCTACGAGTCCAAAATACTCTGCCAGGCCATTGCTATTTTGACATTTTTCTCTTATCTTTTGTACATAGGACAGATCTGGTACGTGTATATCATCACCAGCTATTTTTATACTGTTTCTTGTCCTCACAGCCAAATCTATTGAGTCTTCAATTCCTTTTTCTCTGACTATTCTATTTATCGAGAGAAGATAATCTCCGTTTTCATTTTTATTATAACTTTTTGTTTCTTCTATTGGAGGTAGAGGGATTCCGTGATGGACATATCTAATTGGTATTATAAGGACAGACGACATGTATTTAGCATGAAGCCTCGATAGTCCAATATATCTAGGAAATCGCACCTGTTTAACCGGAACTTTTTGCCACTCTATCATACCATGATTAGTATGAATTATTTTCATCTTTGGAAACTTCTTTGTAGATAGATATGAAAAGCAATGCCATGTATTATCCCATACTATTCCATCCCCACATCCGCATTCTTTTTCTAGCAGTTCCTTGTACATGAGATAGTGTGCTTCTTCAGCAGCCGTTCCTTCCCAAGAAGGTTCTATCGTTTCTATTATCTTTAAGTTGGATGGCAGTCCTCCTCCTTCACCTGCAGAGGAACACCTAGCAGATATCAAAGTCACATCATGAGATTTACTGGCGGCGTTTTTAGAAACCCATGCAACGACGGCCTCCAAGCCTCCATTCGATCTTCAAGTCCGCGATGAAAATAATCGGGAGGTGGAGTAGGTAAATTAGGGCTACTTATAACGAATATTTTCGTTTTGAACACCAGCAGGTATGATCGATAACGTTTAATAATAATCGTTCGAGGTCACTTGATGGCTATTTATTCTCGCATCGCTTTAGTTAATGATGTTTGAAGGCTCTGATAATAGAATAAATCCTAAGATATAAGAGATTAACACAATTATACTCTACTTTCCGAGCATTATATACAGGAGTAAAATTATGCACAACTAAATACTTTGTAAATCAATGAAGAAAGAGAAAATGATTGAAAAAAATAGTGACAGGGTTCTTGACTTAGCAGGACAGGTTGTTTACAATTACTTCCGAAAAATGAGGTTTCATTGATGAAAGCAAATGTTATACATGGAGATTTTAATCCCTGTGGTGGTGCCGAAAGACTATCACTTGTAACTATGCAGGCACTCTTAGAAATGGGAATAGATGACATTACTCTTACAACGCTTACAAATCCGGACTTACCAAAACTCAAAAATACATACGGCAAAAATCTTGTTTCAGTTATCGAAAAGAAAAACAAAATTAATGTTGTAAATATAATAGAAGAACTTCGGCTGCAACAACATCAAGAAGATTATAAAGAGTACAATTATGATATTACAGTAAATACAAATGGTGACGCAGCTCCTTATTACCATTCATCTATTATAAAAGAAAATGCTATAACTTATTGCCACTTTCCTACCACGAAATATCACATAGAGTCTGAAAATATTGCTTACCTAAAGACAGACCTTGGCATGAAAACAACAGAAGAGTCAAATGTATTTTTAGATAATAATAAAGACTATGAAGATACTACTATCAGCAATCTACAAAATTGCAAAGCCAAGCTTCAGTTCAACAACAAACGAAAAAGAACAAAAAAAGAATGTTTTGACATACTAAAATATGGATATTTGAATTTGATGAGAAATTCTAGAGTGATTACCAATTCTGAATTCAGTCGCAAGGCAATAGTTAATGCATTTGGATTAGACGACGTTTACATCCTCAGCCCACCAATAGACATTGAGACTTTTCGTAATGTAGCCTTAATGGCAAATGGTGAGGATGATAAAAGGAAAGATATCATTCTTGTAATATCAAGAATCGATCCTCACAAGAAAATTGAAAATGCAATCAGGCTCGCAAAAATATTAAAAAATAAGAATATCGGAAGAGCAATGAAAATTGTTGGCAATCTTTACTATTATTATTCTCATTATTACTTAGAACTTAAACAGCTTGTTCTAGATCTTGATTTGACTGACTACATTATATTTGAAATTAATGCTAGCTTGGATAAGCTTCTTTCTATCATGCAAGAATCAAAGGTATATTTTCATCCAATGGTAGGAGAGCATTTTGGCATCGCAGTAATAGAAGCCATGGCTGCTGGATTAATTGCTGTGGTTCCAAATGAAGGCGGTCCAGCAGAATTTGTTCCGCAAAAGTATCATTATAATACAATAGAACAAGCTGCCGAAATTATAACACATACTTTTAATCAATTGCCAAAGATAGAACCAGTTAAGATAAGCAGTGGTACAAATAAATTCTCAACTTGTCACTATATTGATGGATTCAAGACCATATTAAATGAAATGTTATCTCGAAGGAGGAAATAATGATGTCTACTGATGTATGCATTGTATTTATGTTGTAAAATTCACGCGTTTCATTAATGCCTTTAGAGAAAGATGAAGGATATAGGGTATCGATCGAAGGTAAATGCGGACTTGGGATGCAATTCTCAAAAACTAAAAAAAGTACAAGTATTTTAGAATTCCACTTCAATATATCCGTCAATAACTAATATTTGCAAATGTTCTCTAAAACTAAAGGAAGCCAAAACCAAAAGATGCATGAGTCATTAAAAAGACATGGACGACGATAGTTTTACGATCTGCAATAAAGACCTACGCGTGTAACCTACACTATCTGTATCGTTAAAGCATAGGTCTGATATACAGTCAAAGTAAAGGTATCACAGCTTTGCACTTGGCTTTACGCATCTTAACGTTAAATAATTCGTTAAATCAAAGGCAATGATAATGTAGAAAAACCGTAACAGTCGCCGCGTTGTTCTCCCTTGTTCAATTAATACTTATACGGCATATAGTTGTTCACTTAACACCGCCCATTATTAATGCTAAAGATTTAGATGGATAAGCACATGTTTTGATTAAGGTAGTGTGCCTTCACAAAGGAAATTCACAAAGCTTGTTTATTTCTTATTATTTAAATTCTTATTTATTTACAACCAAGTTATCTTCTCTTCATAATTTGGCACATGCACCGCAACTAGATCGCAATGATGACGCGAACGTTATCTAATCTTAAAATGACACAATTCATGGCAGATTATATAATCTGCCATATCTGATAATTTTATTATTACTACCATACTTAGTATGACTACAATGCTTGGTAGGATGTAATAATGACGTTAAACAATTGATTAGTTGTTGTTCTTACAGGTGTTTATAGGAAGACATACTATAAGTGGAAAAATAGGTATAACGACAATGGTATAGATGGTCTCTATGATCTATCTAGAGCGCCGCACACGATAAAGTACAAGGTAGACAGAGCAACAAAAGAAACAATCCTAGATTTGCGATTAAAGAGATTTGGCTGTAACAGAATAAGGTTTAGGCTACAAAGATTAGGAGTATATTTGAGTAGCAGGACAATCTACAAGACACTAAAAAGACATTCTCTTAACGTGCTTAGATGTAAGATTAAGAGCAGAAAGTATAGGCGATTTGTGATGAAGCATCCAAATGATATGGTACAAATGGATATTCTTGGACCATTTTACATATCCCAATCCAGTGTCAGAAACTATATCATAAGCTGTATAGATGACTGCTCAAGAAAAGTAGCAAGTAAATGGTCTGAAAGAAAGAGGGGTATAGATGTCCTAGATGTACTTGAAGAGTGGATAATGGTAAACGGTAAGCCCAAGAAAATCATGCATGACAATGGTAAACAGTTTATGTCTAAAGTCTTTAAGCATTTTCTTAAGCATAACAGGATAAAAGATAAGCCA
>DATDNG010000131.1:0-6364 GCA_036518375.1 Nitrososphaeraceae archaeon
TAGTATTCCACCAGTCCACCTTCCATCAGCATATCTCGCATAAATTTTGGAACTACTTGACCCTGAAAAGTCTCTTTACTTCTAAGATTCTGCACAATAAATTTTGATATATCTATGCTGAGATCATCTCCTTGATTCACTTTTTCGGTGATTCCTGGTACCTCAAGTGCTGGCAAACCTATGGTGAAGGAATTTCTATAGAATATGCGTGCAAAGCTTTCAGCTACTACTGCTGATATGCCTGCATATTTCAATGCTACAGGCGCCTGTTCTCTACTAGAACCGCCGCCAAAGTTTCGGCCCGCTACAATCACATCTCCACTGGATATCTTCTTATGAAAATCTGGATCATATCCATACATTGCATATTTTGCCATTTCGTATGGATCATTTGTCCTACTTTTGAATCTAAAAGGTATTATTATGTCTGTATTGATGTTATCCCCAAATATCCAAGCTTTTCCGCTGGCAATTCTAACCGACTTCAGCTGCTGGGGCTCCCGGTCGTGCTCCTCTCGGCTCATGGTGATTGGAAGTACCTCCTTGGATCAGCTATTCTACCTTCTATTGCAGATGATGCTACGGTTGCAGGGGATGCTAAATACACTTTTGAGGAAAGTGCACCCATTCTCCCAACAAAATTCCTTGAAGAGGAAGATATGCATATTTCATTTTCACCTAAAGCACCTAGGTGTGTTCCAACACAGGCTCCACAAGTAGCGTTGGTAAACACTGCTCCTGATTCAAGATAAATTTCAACGTAGCCACGTCTAATAGCCTCTTCGTATACTTTGACAGACGCTGGAGTGACAACACATCGAGTGTTTTTGTGGACTTTTCTGCCTTTTAATATGTGAGCGGCTACTTCAAGATCTTCTATTCTTCCATTAGTAGATGAACCTATAAAGGCCTGATCAATTTCCAAATTCGCTAACTCATCAACTGAATGTACCTTATCAACATTGTCTGGGCCACTAACTTGAGGTTCTACCTTGTCTAATTGCATTTCGACTTCATCTTTATATTGTGCAGAATCTCCTGCTTGGATGTCAATTCTTCCCTGTATATTATTATTATTGTTTGTATTGTTGGTAATGTTGTTATTGTTCCGGTCAATTCTAGGATTTTCTTCGAGGTATCTTCTTGTAATCTCATCAACTGGGAATATAGAGATCTTGGCACCACATTCCATTGATGCATTGCTAATACAAGCTCTAGAATCTATGCTAAATTGTTTCTTGACATTATCGGTTGAATACTTCCATTCTAATGACTTGTAGTTTGCTCCGTCCTCGCCTACTTCTCCAATATAATGTAAAATTAGATCACGTGCAAATACTCCTCTATCGAAATTACCAGACAGCTTAATCTTGATTGTTTCAGGAACTATTAACCATAACTGTCCTGTAGCCCACACTGCAGCAATTTCTGTACTTCCGACTCCAGTGGCAAAAGATCCTATAGATCCTGCCTGGCATGTATGAGAGTCAGCTCCTAATATCATCATTCCAGGAGCGGCAAGATATTCAAGGATATGTTGATGAGATATCGAACCTTCAACTAGCATACAGTTATGTTTTAAAGCAAAATGCCTCATCAACTTATGTAGATTTGCAACTTTTTCATCTGCAGCAGGAAATGTATGGTCAATAACCAACAAGACCTTTGAGGGATCGTATATTTTGTCTATACCCATTTCATTAAGCGAACGTATTGCCAAAGGACCAGTACTATCTTGTGCCATAGCAAGATCCACATTTACAATAGCAATATCGCCAGCCATGCTTAGCGTATTGACATTTTTATTTATCCTTTCGACACTCTTTATGTTTATTAATTTCTCAGCGAAAGTAAGAGAGTTGTTATCCACAATATATTTGATCTGAGAATCATCCTGCTGTGTCTGCTGCTGCCGCGTCTGCATTACCCATTTATAAAAATAAGATTGATTTAAGTATGATGCAAGTCAAGCTATAATTTTAGCATACTTTTTGTAATGTTTGTATGATATACACTTTTTATATATACTAAACAAACCATGAATGAATTTTATTATCTATTTTATTAAGCTTGAAAAACTATCTTAATGATATCGAAAAATTCTCTCTGGGTATTTAATCAGACTATTACATCATTATAGATAAGCAACAATGATACAAACCATAGTCATAGCCATGGTATCTTCCCATACAAGCTTATTCAATTCAAATATTTTCTGACCACCTAGGTACCCCAAACGGTGATCACGCTTTTCTAGCCTTTTTATATTGTCTTTATTTATTGCATTCTAATGATAAGATCGCTTATAAATTACCACTTGTTAGCTCAGATAAGGCTGAGGCTATTGATCCTACACTCAATTATATTAAAAAACAATCCAACTTGTCGATTATTCAACAACTAATGGTATTGAATTTATGTAACAAATCAGCATGCTTATCACATAGCCTCTTGCTGTGTATTTGTGAATGTATCAGTTGTTCTTGCCAGTGCGCATTATAAAGTCTGCAATTAATAACGTTACAGAAAGGATTTCCTTCGGTTATGAAGAAAAATAATGCCTGAAGAACATATCCAACCGCAGCAAAGTTTATTCTACAATCACCATAATCAAGATACTTTTCTTTCTCATTAGATGATGATATCTCATCATTTTCGTCACCATCACTACATATATCATAAGCCGCAACCTGCATTTGCTTTATGTACCATTCTTTTGGTTTGGCAGGTGCTTCAATAATACCGGTCGTAGAAATAATTGAAGGACTACCTCCCAGAACGGTTCTTGCATGATAACGACAGTCTTCTTCGCTAAAAGTACAGATTAATCTATCTTCAAACACTATATGCACATGATCACTATTCGTCTCATTTTCATTGATCATTGTTTCAAATAATCTTTGCATCATAAACCCATCATATAATATCGGTTCTTTATGCCGCCTTCCAGTAATACTACTATCACTACTAATATCAATTAGGTACCTTAAATTCCTCTCATATACAATATTTTGATCTGATATTCCTTGAACTTTTGCTCTTGGTTGTTCATTAAAAGGTCTCTTGATATCAGATATCCTAATAGACACTAAACGCTCTGCAAGTACATTATCTATGTTATACAAAAAAGGATGTCTTACATCTATCGGAATGTTTGGAAAATATTTTTGTAGTTCTGGCACTATAACGTTGAAGTCTAAATTGTTTGCATGATTGGAGTAAATGTGAACATTCTTAAATTTTAACATCATTTGCGTATTTATTATTATATAATGATATATTTGATGTCTTCATATTAGCATTGAAATCTTACCAATTACAGCGACCCAGTCAAGGTTCATAGCGTATTGTCTTACGTACGTTCTACTCCATTCTTCTTGTTGATTGATTTGCTCTAGATAGTTTATCCTTTCCCGTAAAGCTTGAGTCTCTAGCTTCATTTGATAGTTTTGCATTTTTACTAGATCTCCTTGTTAGTTATCACATTCCTTTATCATTCGCTCTAGTCGTGACAATTTGAGTGTTGTCACTTCAGGTGGTTGCTGCTCATGACTATCTGGCTGCTACCTATGATGATGCCGCGGCTGCTCCACCTGTTGATGCAGCTGCGGCTGCTCCATCTTCCGTTGCAACGATATTTTCATATTCAGGATGCTAACGTTAATTCCTTTCGTGCTACTTCTCTGGTTCATTATACTCCTTTTATTATCAAACAACGCTTACAACAAATTTGTATATGACATAACCTGTCACGTCTTCGCTTCCCGGCAGCCACGTTGCTGTCGCTAGCAATATGTAATTACCACTGTTTAAATTCATTCTAAATATGCTATTGTCATAATCTGTGGCATTAAGTACTTTCACTGCAGCTCCGCTAGTATCAGAATATGCAGTTACTGCTAAGCTACTTGGTGGTAGAAGCTTAGGAGTACCTCTGATTAGAAATTGAATACAAGATCCTTTCTGGACATGCACAATATTTGAGGGAAGATTTACAGTTATATTTTGTGGTCGAATGTGGAGTTCTGGAAAGTTTATTCCTGTTCTATATTTGGCCTCAGATAAATCACCCTGATATTCTCTGCCCGCATAATTCATCACGATTTTTGGTGGAAGTACGTTAACCTTCAATTCGCTGCTATTAGTGTTTACTGGAACAGAAACGTTGCATTTTGCGTTACCACGGTTAGTGCTAGTACTGTTATCACCACCACTATTACTAGTAGTATTATATATTTGAGCGGTAGATTTTGGTATGATTTCATTAAAATTAGTCATTAAAATTAGTAACAGAAGTACGACGGGGCAGATTTTGATACATGAGATGGTCACCTTTTTTTTCATTTCTTTGATATGTTCTTGAGCTTCTCCTTCTTCCGAATTCATACTAAGATGAATAATTCTCAAATATATTAATTTTAGAATTATTTATCATTCTGATGGTATAGAAATACCTAATTGAATATTCTCAATAGTAATTTCAATTCTTTTTGTTGTTGTTCAAATATCAGCAGATAGCAATCTAATGTGATTCAAAAGTTGTAAATGAAATGAACATCTTGCTAATAGATTTTATTTTATTTTGTTTTTTCATAAAAGTAGTAAACAAGGTTATGGCAATACTATGAGCTCTCCTCTCATTGTTAGTTGTTGATGGTATTTACAAAAGAACAAAATGTGCCATCTTCCGTAGCTTTAAAGATACAATGCCATGTTGACCTGGTCCCAAGTCCTTATCTATAGCTTTTGCAGAATTCATTTATGGTTACTACTGACTTCCAAGTAACTTTAGTATCTGATGGAAGGCGTGTGATAATCTTATCAAAATATGATTAAAATTTTCCAAAAATAGACATTGGTAACATAATGATTGTTATTGTGGTTAACTTCGATACTAGTTGTTGCTGTTATCTCTTACTACTAGTGGCTTTTTGACAGTTGCTAACATCGCAATTTCAGGAGTTGCATTGGTTCGATTTCGAATAAGATTAGGCCCTACGCGGTCACAAAGATTCTGGCTGCGGAGTTTATAATGATTATATTATTTACAAGTATAGGATTTATTGCTGGAAATTCAGGCTCTAATGTCGTCTATCTTCTGATTCTTCTTGCTTCCATTTCAACATCTCTTATAGAAGAGCGGGTTCTATTGGTTTATCATTTTTGCTTTTTCTTGGTTGTATGTTGTAGGTGATGTTGATGTTGTAGTAGATGTTCGTGTAGAAGCAGCCAGATCGCCTCCTACTAGATCTGTTGTTGCATCTGTATTGTTCTTTGTTAATTCCTTTGCATTCCTACAATCAGCATGAACTTTTTCATCAGTGGTGTAATCACAAGAAGCACATGTAAAAATTAACGGCTGTTTGCAAAGTTCACAATAAGAAGACGGTTTAAGCTCTGAACCACACTTAATACAAAGTGTTTGGGCCATCTTGCTTATATTTTGGCACCATCACTAATATTACTTTGCTCTAGCCAGAAGACAGAAGATAATTTGCATTGCTGTAATAACAGGAGTATTAATTTATGATTTTTAGCTTTTCTTTATTCTTGTTGCTCTTGTTGCCCCATGAATGGCCTCCAATAAAGATTAAACCATTGCTGACTCATTCTTTGCATATCTTCAAAATGTTGTTTGTATAATTGATTCATTTTTGTATAATTTTCAACAAGTTCCCTGTTCACTTTATTCATTCTTTCAATGATTTTAATGGATTCATTATATGACTCATTGACCTTTTGTATGTTTAAGATATAGTCTCTGTACATCTGATTTATCCTTTCAAAGTATGTTAAAAACCCATGATACATATCGCCACTCCACATTATTTGATCACCACATAATGTAATGTCAACAACCATACTTATGGATTAGCTAGCATATTTTAGTTAGCCAAAAAACCTAGAGGCCAAGTCGTAATAATAATGGCATATTATTCAATTAGTTAGCGTACTCATGAAACTGGAAGGGTAAATGTAAAGGTAGCCCCGTTACCATCACTATTATTCTCAGCGCATATTCTTCCACCATGAGCTTCTACAATACCTTTGGAAATATAAAGCCCCAATCCCGATCCTGCGTCTGATTCTGTAACAAATTTAGAAAATAATTTATCCTGTATATCAGAATCAATTCCAGTGCCCCTATCTCTAATGCTAATAATGACTTCATCATGACTACCAATGCTACTAATATCAGTGTTTCTTCCATAGGTATCAATCGACTTCTTTATAGCTGTAGACACTGTTATAGTGCTACTCCGGTCATCTTGAATGCTACGGTTGATATTGCGTTCACTGCCACCGATACTTCTCTTTTTTGTAGACTTTACAGCATTAGTCAACAGATTTGACATAACCTGAT
>DATDNG010000132.1:0-3389 GCA_036518375.1 Nitrososphaeraceae archaeon
TTTTTTGTAGAATGCCACCAAATCTTATGTATGTGTTAGTTTCTAGATCTAATAAAGGCTAATACCATTTAATAACAAGAAATAAAGCGTACATCGTATCAATTCCATATGCAAATAAAAGCAAAAGATGTAGTTAGACAAGCTATTACACTAGAACCAAACAACACAGTTTATGATTCTCGTAATGTCTTTCTTAGATATAACATCAGCAGAGTTGTTGTTGCTAAGGATAACAAACCATTAGGAATTGTTACAGAGAAGGATATTTCTAGATTTTTGTACAGAGAAATACCAAATAGACGTCTTCACCTATTTAGATTAGCTGAGATAATGAGCAAAAATCTGATAGTGGCTAAAGAAGAAGATAATTTGACAGTCTGTGCAAAGTTGATGTTGGAGAACAATATCAGCTCTATAATAGTCATTGATAATAACGATAATAGACTAAAAGGCATATTCACAAAGAGCGATATGGTAGATGCATATGCAAAGTACTATCTAACAAAGAGTCTGGTTAAGGAATACATGACTAAAAGAGTCATCACAGTAGCACCAGATGAAAATCTACATACTATCCTCCAACTTATGGCTGACAGGGAAATATCAAGGGTTGTAGTAACAAGAAATCGGAAACCTGTTGGAATAATAACAGGACATGACTTGCTACCTCTCAGTGTACTTTTTGGAACTCGAACAGCCGGAAAATCCTGGACTGCTGAAGAGGAATTGCTATTACAGAGGCGAAATATGCCCTCCGGTATGAAGGCCTTCTTCCTAGCAGAGGATATAATGAAATATGATCCTATAACCATTGAAAAGAATACTGATTTGGCCGAAGCTGCTCAAATAATGACAAGAAATGGAATAAGCGGTCTTCCAGTAATACAGTGTTCAAATGATGATGGTAACCTAGTAGGCATAATTACCAAAACTGACATAATCAAAGCATTGACGTTTACTATTAATTGAACATTAAATAAAAAAATCATCAACATCACAACAGTAATACAAATACTGCTGTCATTATGGCAGCAGATTTTGTAACTCCCTTGCAAATGTCAATGGATCGTTTTGAGAATATATTACATCATTTTATCACTCTGGATGATTAGTTTATTATCATCAAATTAGTACTTGGTTTATTATTATGCTAAATCTGTTAATGCGTTAACTATGTCTGATTTTGAAGTAATTCCAATTGGTTGTTGTTCGGTATTATCCAAAGATCCGATAACGGGCAATCCGCTTACGTGTCGTCTTATCATTATTTTTGCTGCTTCTGCAAGATCAGCATCTTTGGTTATTGGTATACTATTTGGAGTCATTATGTCTTCTATTCTAACAAAAGATGGTTCGGTAATAAAATCTGGCTTTGATTTGGAACTGAATAGTGACTCTATATGCTCATAAACCGATCTTATTGTTCTTGATTGAAATGCTGGAACTGTTCTTGATATGTCAGTTTCTGATATTATGCCTACCAAATTATTTTGATTATCATCTTCGTCAATAACCACAAGTCGAGAAACTTTTTTTTCCAACATAATTTGTGCTGCTGTAGATACTTTCTGTTTTATTGAAATAGTGAAAGCAGGTTGTGACATGTAATTCTCTACCGATGTTAAACCGATGCAGTTCTCAGAAAAGAAGTCTGCAAAATCGGTTGTTGTTACAATTCCTGCAAGACTATAATTGTCATTTTTACCATCATCCTCATTTACAATAATTAAAGAGCTGACATTATTTTCAGTCATTGTTTTTGCACAATATGTTACAATACTATTCTTATTCGCCATGATTAGGTTTTTAGTCATTGCCTCAGAAATTGGTATTTCATGTAAATCCCTATCCGTTTTATCAGATATTACAAACTTTATCATATCTTTTAGAGACACTATTCCTATCGGGTGTTTTTTACTATCTGTAACAATAACAATTTTTTTTATATTGTATCTTGACATCATGTTTTGTGCTTTCCATAAATTCTCTTGGGGGGACAAAGTTATAACCTGTTTTATCATCAGGTCCTTGGCCTTGTAATCTTTAATATTTTGTTTGAATATTCCGTTTAACACTATCAACCATCTTTATTATTATTTTCTATAATACATTGTATTGCTTATTATTATTACATTGTTATTGTCAGAACCGATTTCCAGGCTCAGTATTACAACTAACTAAGGAAACAACTACAAATATCAGGATGATACATAATTTGTCTTCTCTTACACCCATAAAACAAACCTTGAAGGCAACAGACAGCTAATTTTTTAAAACATCAATGCAAGATATATTACAACCCATATTGGTTCTTGAAAATATGATAAAATCAATGTATATTGTACCACTATTCTAACTTATTGAAATATTGTAACACACAATCTATGCAGACACGTTTGTTGGTGGGATCTAATGTAGAATAATCCGAAATGCTGTTCAATATTACCATAAAAACAAAAATGTGGATAAACCAATCTTAAGGTCAGTCCTACTGGCACATGACACACAACTGTTCTATATTTATCTGTTAAATTCGTACTTTATACTTTCGCAATATGACAGCTTTTCCATAGTCTTCCTTTCACCTTGTCTTATTAGTTCTTTAATAGTTTTAGGAGAAAAGTCTGCATTTTGCAGAATACTTGGTGATTCTAATACACTTCTAACTATTCTCGTAACAGATTTTATTTGTGCCCCGTAATTGTTAACTAGTATATTGTATTCAGATCTTATCTTTTCTAGTTCTTGAGGTTCAAGCTGGGATAGATCAACTTTCTTTTCAACTATGTCGTATAGGTGTTCTATCAGCTGGATGTGCCTTGTAATAAGCCTTGACAATTTTATATTGTCCATGTTTTTATCGCTAAAAATGATATCTTTGGCTCTACTTTCAACTTCTGCCATATTAGACGGAAGCCTTTGTATTTTCCTTGGATAGTTTTCTACAATAAAGATATTTTTATCGTTTCTTGGAGATGAATAAAGGACCTCTCTCACAGGAGTATTGCTAAGTAGACTGCCGTCCCATGCATATACATTGTCTTCTACTTCAATCCATGGAAATCCATATACTGGATAACCAGAGCTTGCCAGGATGTGTTTTGCTTTTATTTCCATTTTTTTATTGTCAAATATGAGTGGTCTAGCTGTTGTCACATCTACCGCAGTTATTATGAGTCTGAGTACTTCTGGTAATTCTTCTTTTTTAGAAGCAAGGTTGAGCTTTTTATAATCTATGTATTTATCAAGTGTCTTTGCAAGTGGTGAATGATCGTATAGGTAAGTCCAGTTTCTTGGATTAAGAAAGTCATAGTAGTGTCCTGGCTGCTCTGTTTTATCGCGAAAGATTTTACTGCTATCGTCATAATCATGACTCCAAGCAAACCAAC
>DATDNG010000133.1:0-2163 GCA_036518375.1 Nitrososphaeraceae archaeon
TAGCGATCTCCATGTATGGGAAGGTTATTATGAAGGTATAGAAGGGCAACAGATAAAAACTACAGATAGGGGTGTAAGATATCCTCTTACTCCAGGACATGAGATTGCAGGTATGGTAGATGAGTTTGGCGAGCAAGTGGAAGGATTTAGTAAAAATGAAAAAGTTCTGGTGTATCCTTGGATAGGTGAAGGTCTGTGCCCTGCTTGTAGGATGGGCGAAGAAAATGTGTGTGATAAACCTAGATCATTGGGTATCTACACTGATGGAGGTTATGCAGATCATGTATTGGTACCAAGCTACAAGTACCTAGTCAGAATAGGAGAAGATATGGATACAAATACAACTGCTCCTTTATCATGTGCAGGACTTACAGCATATGGTGCAGTGAAAAATGCCAATCTAAAACCAGAAGATAATGTCGTGATTGTTGGTACAGGAGGATTAGGTTTGATGGCTATACAACTAGCAAAGGCAGTTACAGGATCCAATATAATTGCCTTAGATTTAGATGATAAAAAATTAGAAGTTGCAAAAAAGAATGGTGCAAATAATATAATAAATTCGAAAAAAGAAGATCCAGTAAAAGCAATCATGGAGCTAACTGATAAATTAGGTGCAGATGCGGTAATTGATTTTGTCAATGCTTCTAAAACTGTTGAAACTGATATGCAATTTCTCAGAAGAAGAGCCAGATTAGTGCTTGTAGGCCTGTTCGGAGGGGAGCTAAGATTAGGTTTAATTGCTATGCCAACAAGAGCATACAAATTAATTGGATCATACACTGGGACACTAAATGATATGGTAGAACTAGTATCATTAGCAAAACGAGGTATAATTAAGCCTGTAGTTTCAAACAGATTCAAACTTGATCAAGCGACAGAAGCACTGACGTTGTTAAAAGATGGCAAAATTACAGGCAGAGGTGTAATAAACCCATGAGAAGGACGACAACAACAACCACAAGCAATAATAATAATAATAAAATAAAAACAATAAACCCTGCAACAGAGCAGGTTCTAAAAGAATATGATATTGTAAGCAAAGAGGATATTAATGATACTACAAGAAAGGCTAAAAAAGCATTTGAGGAATGGAAGAAAGATATTAACAATAGAATAGATTTTATTCATGACTTTGCTGGTGAGTTAAGAAAGAATAAGGAAAACCTTGCTAGAACTGCTACAAATGAAATGGGGAAGGCGATAAAAGAAGCTAGGTCTGAGGTTGAAAAATGTGCTTGGGTGATGGAATATTATGCTGATAATGGAGAGATTTTGATAAAGGATGAAGTTATCAACACTGATGCTAGGAAGACTGTAATAAAATTTCAGCCAATTGGAGTAATAGCTAGTATAATGCCATGGAATTTTCCTTATTGGCAGGCATTAAGATTTGCAGCTCCTTCCTTGGTCGTTGGAAATACTATAGTATTAAAACCAGCCAGTGCTACGATGCAGTGCGGAATTGAGATAGAGGATGCCTTTAGAAAAGTTGGCTTACCAGATGGAGTATTTCAAACGCTAGTAGGCGATTCCAGTATCGCTGAGCCGCTAATAGATTCAGATAATGTTGCTGCTGTAACATTTACAGGGAGTGTTCCTGTGGGAGCGCAAGTGGCACAAAGAGCCACATCTAAAATAAAGAAAACAGTACTTGAATTGGGAGGAAGTGATCCCTTCATAGTATGTGAAGATGCAGATATTGAAAAAGCATCTACCGGTGCTGTCAAAGGTCGATTTATTAATTGTGGACAAAGCTGTATAGCATCAAAGAGGTTTATAGTTACAAAAAAAATAGCAAATGAATTTATCGAAAAATTTGTGAACAAGGCTGAGAAACTCAAAGTTGGAGACCCTCTGTCAGATAATACAGACATAGGACCTCTCGTAAACGTTAGTGGCTTAAACAAAATTGACTCTCAGGTTAAAGAGTCAGTCAAAGAAGGCGCTGAAATCCTCACAGGAGGTGAGCAGATAGAAGAACAAGGAGGAAGAAAGGGTTATTTCTATATACCAACAGTTCTCAAAAATGTTACACCAAAAATGCACATAGCGCAAGAAGAGGTATTTGGTCCAATCGCTCCGATTATTATAGCTGCTGATGAAGTGGAAGCTATAAAGATTGCTAATGATTCGGAGTATGGGCTTGGAGCAAGTATATGG
>DATDNG010000134.1:0-3943 GCA_036518375.1 Nitrososphaeraceae archaeon
TCTTTTCTGTAAATACTGATCCACTCTTCTGCAAATTGGCCTGATTGAATTTCTTTCAATACATCTTTCATTTTTTTCTTTGAATCTTTATCAACTATGTGCGGACCCCTGGAGAGACCTCCATATCTTGCCGTTTCACTAACCCGGTTATACATACCTGTAATTCCGTATTTGTGGATTAAGTCTGTAATCAGTTTTAATTCATGAAGGCATTCATAATATGCAACTTCAGGCTGGTATCCTGCTTCAATTAAAGTCTCAAATGCATTCATGACAAGTGCATGAGTGCCACCACATAAATCAACTTGTTCTCCAAACCAATCCGTTTCGACCTCCTCTTTGAAAGTAGTTTGAATTACTCCTGGCCTAGTACTGCCAATGCCTTTAGCGATGGATAATGCTCTTTCCCATGCTTTTTTTGTGTGATCCTGATGGACTGCAACTAGTGACGGTGTGCCAAAGCCATCGCGATATAGTTCCCTGACTCTCTGCCCGGGGCCTTTTGGTGCTACCATCAAAACATCTACATTCTTTGGAGGTACTATCCATTTCCAGTAAATAGCAGCTCCATGTGAAAAGCTTAATGCTTTACCTTCAGTCACATATGGTACAATTTCCTTGCCATACATGTCTGCCTGCTCCATGTCGGGAATTAAAATGTGGATGATATCGGCTTTATCAGCAGCCTTAGACACCTCTAGGACGTCGTGACCATCATCTTCTGCCACTTTCCATGTTTTTCCATTCTTTCTTAAGCCAACAATAACCTTCATGCCAGAATCTTTCATATTACTAGCTTGGGCTCGGCCCTGAATACCATAACCAATCACGGCGATTGTCTGATCTTTTATTATATCTACCTGATTATCAAACCATCTTTTGGCGGGCATAAGACTCAATGAGACCCACGTTATATATATGCGCTATTACCTTGCAATTGCTTGAATTAAATCATCTAACTATTTTCATTCCGTCTTTCTGCTAGAGAAGGATTCTCTTGGCACAATTTAGGCATTCTACGACTCCTCTTTCTAAACTATTTTCTATGACCTTGAACTTCTTTGAGTTACAATTAGGGCAAACTGGACAGGCCCTTGCCAAATCATCACCACTGCTGCGGATTGCTGTCTGATTCTAGGAGTATCTTAATTCTATTGACTCCATCTATTTCCTCTATTAATCTGGAAACAGCGTTTGGAACTAAGACCTTCCAGTTTTGACTTTTTTTTCTTGGTGTCGTCGAGGAGGCGGTATCAGCAGCAGCTGCTGCCGCCAAGTGCCTACGAATGTTTGTCCCATTATATACATCCTTTTTTGAGAAAAACGGCTTTTTGACCCGGATCGGCTCTTCTAGTGCTAGAATTTTGACAAACTCGTTGCCCGAGTATAAAACATCAAAATGAGGAACCATAGATTTTAGTTGGCCAAGCCATCTTGCATTATTCTCGTCATTTGCAATAGGTATGATATAGCATTTTGCAAGGTCTAACCCTGATTCTAATAGCGCTGCGTGTATCATCAAAACTCTTTCACCAGCAGTGAATGGATCCTTGTAAATGTAGTTAAATTGGGCACTACCGATGGCAATTATTAATTCATTACATTCTCGAAGGATTTGCTTTGAGAGCTGAAGATGTCCTTTGTGGAATGGTTGAAAACGGCCTACCATTAGTCCCCGGGTTGTTGTTATATCCTTTTTCATTTTTTCTTATATTCTTAATTTCGCTTTTTGTGTCTCAATGTCCTTTGACTCAATCTTGCGGAAAATGGGTTCCACCTTTCCAAGGGTATGGCCTGAAGCTATTCTAATTTGTGATACAGATTTCCACTGCTGTTCATGTATACTGCCAGCGCCGCTGACATCCATTCCTAGCTGAGACCAAATCCTCTCAGATGACATAGGAATGAATGGCTCAAGCATAATTGCTAAAGATCTCACAGCGTTCACAGCTATAAATAGCGTAGTATTAGCTGTTGCCTTGTTGCTCCATGGCTCTTTTTTCTGAAAGTATTGATTAAAATGGGTCGCAAATTTCAAGATTCTTCTTAAGGCTTTATCTAATTCATTTTCCGACAATAAAAAACCCACTTCATCTGCTATTTTTTCTATTTCGGTGATGCTATCTCTATCCTCCACATCGTTTTCTGAAGATGGCCCAGGAACTTTGCCATCAAATGTCTTTTGAACAAAAAATAGCGCTCGATTTATGAAATTGCCAATATTCGCTATAAGTTCATTATTTATCTTTTCAGAAAATGCATTCCAGTCAAAGTTGACATCTACCTGAGAATATGGAGCAACTGATGCAATATAAAATCTCAAATAATCTGGGTTGAAAGCTGCAATAAAATCCCTTAGGCTGATATACCAATTTCGACTCTTTGAGATCTTTTGATTATGGAGCATCAAGTGCCCCCTTGTTGGAATGTAATCAGGTAATTTGTACTCTTCATCTATACCCATGCGCATAGCAGGTAGAAACAAGTAATGATGGTAAACTATATCTTTGCCTATGAAGTGATATATCTCGGAGTTATTCCAGTATTTCTTGCCATCTTTTTTAGTTGAGCGAGACTTTTTTTGGACATATGTAATTAAAGTGGAAATGTAACACAGATGATTATCAAACCAGCCATAGAATACTTTGCCCTTTGCATCAGGCATTGGAATTGGTACTCCCCACGATAAATCCCTAGTTATGTCCCAGTCCTGCAAGCCTTCGTTAATCCAATTTATTACATAGTTTCTTATATCTGATTGGAGATTTTCATTATTATTCAGCCATACTTTTAGCTGCTGGGAGAAGTTAGAAAGCCTAAAGAAATAATGTTTGCTACTTCTCTTAACTGGCGGCCTTCCGCAAATGGAACACTTTGGTTCCAATATCTGCTCCGGAACTCGACCACAGTTCTCACATAAATCAGAATATTGATTTTCGGCCCCACAGTTAGGACATCTTCCTATTACATATCTATCAGGCAAAAATTTGTCGTCAAATTGGCAATAAAACTGTATTACAGCCTGTTCGTAAATATGGCCCTTTTCATAAAGCTTTTTGAAAACATATTGAACGAATTCAACATTTTCTTTTGAGCTTGTCTTGTAAAAGAAATCAAAAGATATTCCAAAGGATTTAAAATCCTCGTAGTCACGCTTATTCCATAAATCGACATAATCTGCAGGTATTTTGTTTTCTTTTTCTGCTTTAATTAATACAGGAGTCCCAAAATCATCAGATGCACATATGTGGTAAATTTCTCTCCCTAATAGCCTAAAAAATCTTGTAAAAATATCTGCAGGCAAATAAGTAGAAGCGATGTGGCCAAGGTGAATCTCGCCATTGGAATAGGGAAGTGCACTAGTAACTATTGCACTCTTACTGCTGCTGGCCCTGACATTACTACTGCTGCTCTTGATTTCTTCACTAGACCCCAGCATTAGTAGAATTGCACATACATGATGGATTTTAAGTTATCTCGTAATATGTTTATTTTGAATACAAGCAACGGTAAGCATCGATAGTCTTTTTTATTACTCTGGTCTTCTTTACTGCAGTGTCGAGACCTGATCATTCCTTATCATCAGTATGCTGATAACCATGTTGTGAAGTTTACTGAATTTCTGGTTACTGCAGCAACACTTTATCGAATATCTCGAGGTCATCGCAGGGCTAAATTTCTTAAGTAAATGCTCTCTCAAAAGCCTCCATTAGCAGTTATCATGGGTGCTTGTTGTTTGTAGTGGAGGTTCTATTTGTCGAGGTAGTCATTGGAGCCGTTTTCTACCTTTTGGATGCCACCGGGAATTCGAGCAGATATCGCTATCGGTCAATCCTTACGATTAAGTACGTCAAACGATTAGCTGATCGCTCTATGAAGGCAATAAAATAAGATTCTAATGTATAAACAATGCACCTTAGGTATAAATACTACAATACATTGA
>DATDNG010000135.1:0-9172 GCA_036518375.1 Nitrososphaeraceae archaeon
ACAGTTTTTAAATGGTTCAGATCAGAGTCGAAAAGGCGAAAATTAACCAAAAGAGGACTTCGCTTTTAGTAGTTGGTATTTTTGAAGATGAACAGGGTTTCTTAGAATTAAATGAACTTGATCCATTTATAGCCTTCACAATCAAAGAAATCTTTGATAATAAAGAATTCAACGGTAGTTTTGGTTCGACCATCACTTTATATACAATGGGGAAAGGACCTATGAAAAAAATTATGCTTATCGGACTTGGTAACCGCGAAAAATTTACTAATGAAACTGCAAGAATTATTGCAGGCAAAGCAGCTTTGAAGGCAAAAGAAAGAGGATCAGCAGAATTTTCTATTTTAGCATTTTCTCATTTGCAAGACGGCTCAATTGAAGCATTGTGTGAAGGCATATGTCTTTCACTTTATTCTTTTACTCGGTACAAGACAAACAACTATGAGCAATCGCTAAACGTTAATGAAGTTACGATCCTTGTAAACGCTGAACCGACAATGTTCCAACCTATAGTAGATAAGACGAACATAATAGTTGAAGCAGTAAACTTTGCACGTGATTTATGCAACCTTCCTCCAAACGAATGCACTCCGGCGCATTTAGCCAGCGCTGCACTGTCACTTGCAAATGAATATTCAATGAAGGTAAGAATTATAGAAAGGTATGAAATGGAATCAATGGGATTAGCAGCGATAGTTGCTGTTGGAAAGGGAAGTAATAGTCCTCCTAAGATGATAATCTTGGAATATAATGGAGCTTCAGACACTCAAAAACCATATCTACTAGTTGGAAAAGCAGTTACCTTTGATACGGGCGGAATTTCGCTGAAGCCAGGCGATAAGATGGATGAAATGAAATTTGACAAATGCGGTGGCTGTATAGTTCTTGGCACCCTAAGAGCAATAGCATCATTAAAACTTCCACTAAACGTTGTTGGTATTGTACCCTCTGTTGAAAACATGCCTTCAGCTACGTCATATAGACCTGGAGATATAATACGCATGTACAATGGTAAAACTGTAGAAGTTTTAAACACAGATGCAGAAGGTAGAATGATTCTTGCAGATGCATTGGCTTATGGCATAAAGATCTATAACCCTAAACTAATCATTGATTTGGCTACCCTTACTGGTGCGTGCGTTATTGCACTTGGCGCCAACATAGCCGCAGCAATTGGAACAAATAAACATCTTAATGAAAGATTGTTAACGGTCTCTGAGAAAACAGGCGAAAAGACCTGGGAGCTTCCTCTACTAGATGAATTCCATGATCAGCTTAAAAGCACAGTCGCGGATATTAAAAATATTGGAGGAAGGCCAGCAGGTGCCATAACTGCCGCTGCATTCCTATCAAACTTTACTGGCAGTATTCCATGGATCCATTTGGATATTGCAGGAACTGCTTGGACCCAAGAAGGGACAAGAGAGCGAAGCTATAATCCTAAAGGTGCTACAGGCTTTGGACTAAGAACGCTAGTAAAGTTATTAGCAGAGGAGAGCACATGATTTCCTTTCAACCTACGTTTACTTACGGAAAATGATCGTCAAGGCGCTCTTATCTTTATGCATTAATATCTCTCCATGGCATCCTTTTTCAATATATGAATGAATAGGGCCAGATCACCGAGGTATCCTACAATAAGATAAAACATCATATGTATTTCTCCTACTAAAAATCCTCTTTGATGGTAGCGACAGTTTTAATACCGCGTGGTTATCCAAAACGCATTATATACATATAGAATGACAGATCTTGTTAATAATCTCTAGTCATTCGCGTCATTTAGTTTAGCTATGTTACTGCTATTTGTATTCAAGGCTATATAATGTGATATATAGTTCGTCGTCAGTGCCTTCGTACTTTTGGCTTGGTGAGGTCTCTGGTACTTCGTCATCATTTTAATTTATATGTAATGAAAATTATTTAGATTATTCATATCTTATTGGATTTAATCATCTATTCCTATTTATTATCAAAGATATGATATGATTTTCATTTCTAATAAACTTCAAAGTCAAAAACTATAATAATTTGGAATATATATTTGTAATATTAAATGCCCATATTTCAAATGAAGGAACTTGCTAATCAATTATTTTCGCTCGGCATTTATTGCAAGGTAGGTAATATGGTACTGGATATACCATCTTCCCTTCGTCCTTACTTTGAAAGATGGCTATATCATAGGGATGGATTTCTTAAGATGTATGATGCAAATATTGACTATATAGGAATTGAAGATATAGTACGTATGGGACCTTTTTACAACGTTTATTGTTTGATACAAAACCAGCATATTATAGAAAATGACAATAATGCCTTCAAACTCTTCTGCGCCAACCCATATTTTGATCTTCGTGCAGGAAAGGTAACTAAACTAGGCTGGAGTGGTGGTGTTCTAGCTGACATATTAACAAAGGATATAGTCTTATGTGATTCATTTGCCAAAGACATAATGAAGGAAGAGATAAGGAAAATATCAGTTAAAGTGGCAGATTATGCATGTATTGTCGAAACCAGAATATGGGAGCCATCTGGTTTAGCATCAATCTATCAAGTCATTGATCGCATAGGATTAAATGTTAAGAAATTAATAAGACAAATACATCTTGCCGATGACAATGAGTTAAAATGATAATCAGTTAATTGCTTTTGCATATAACAAGAAAATACAATCAAGAAACACTAATTTAGTTTCAGGGAATTATAACATGTGCAATGTATTTATCTGTATTGGAAAATTCAGTATGACATTGATTGAAACATTTAGAAAATAAGGTGTATCGTCCATACTAAAATTCGCACAAAGACCCATTTGGTTGTTCTCCGGTAAGATATTATCTTAATGATGGCAAGAAGCAACTAGCAGGATTGAGGTCATTGATATAAATAAGGTGTATGTAGAAATTGTTAAACCTTCTCGAATTGTGAGGCTCATTTAATCTAATATTTTTGGATATGAGGGAACTCAAGATTTAGCGTTCAAAATTGAAATTTTAAATAGCTTTGCAAAAGGGCATGTGGCCGTTTTATTAAATGCCAGCACTGCTGTTTTCCAACCGCTCACGCAGGTCAGTAACGCAGCAGCGTCGACAGGTTTGACTTCCGGGTTCGGAATGGGACCGGGTCGCGCCCTATCGCTATGGCCGGCTTGTCTATACATTAACAAAGGGGATAATTTAACGTTCCTGTTGGTTCTTAAGCAATCAAATAAGCCTTGCTATGGGAGCAACGCAGTATTTATTCAGACTCAAATAATAAGATAAACATTTCACTTCGTTATAATATTTATAAGTTAACTTATGCTCATAAGCTATATAATACATTATTGTAAAAATGAATTGTATCAAATTGGGGAATTCAGCAGAATCGACACATAGGGTGGCCGTTCTAGACCAGGAACTATGTCAACCCAAAAAGTGTGGACTGGAATGTATTATCTATTGTCCAGTAAATAAGACAGGTGGAGAGTGTATAATTCAACGTCCAGAAGATGGAAAAGCCGTAATTTCAGAAGATCTTTGTACAGGCTGTGGTATTTGTGTTAAAAAATGTCCTTTTGATGCAATTGTTATTGTTAACTTAGCCAAGGAATTGGGAGAAGATAAAATTCATCAGTACAATATTAATTCCTTCAGGCTGTACCGTCTTCCATCACCAAGGAAAGGATCCGTAGTAGGTTTACTCGGAAGGAATGGTATAGGCAAATCCACCATAGTAAATATTTTATCTGGAAGCATTAAACCTAACTTTGGTAATTATAATGACAAGGTAACGTATGACCAGGTTCTTAAAAACTTTCAAGGAACTGAACTAAAGATGCATTTTGAGAAGATTGCTAATGGCACGATGCGTGCTTCAATTAAACCTCAGTTAGTTTACCTCATTCCAAAAACATTCAAAGGTACTGCTGAAGAGTTGTTAAACAAGTACGATGAGCGAAAACAGGCCGAAATATTGGTGGAAGATCTTGGACTTAAGAACGTACTTGATAGGAATGTAAATGAGTTAAGCGGCGGGGAATTGCAAAGATTGGCAGTCGCGGTAGCAGCTGCTAAGGATGCTGACTATTATTTTTTTGATGAACCTTCTTCTTATAATGACATTTATCAACGACTTGCTGTTGCTAAAGTTATCCAGAATCTTGCAGGAGAAGGAAAGAGTGTTATGGTTGTAGAACATGATATGGCGCTCTTGGACTATCTTTCAGACTATATTTATGTCCTATATGGAGAACCTGGGGCATATGGTATTGTGTCCAGCTTACAAGGTACAAAAATTGGCATCAACAACTTCCTGGAAGGGTTCAGTCCTTCAGAAAATGTTCGGTTTCGAGAAAAAGCCTTTAGATTTGATACTACTAGCTCTATTGATGATATCATTTCAGATGTTACCGTAGCTAGTTATACAGATCTCACTAAGTTATTTCCAAAATTTAAGCTAAAAATATCCTTAGGTGAGTTGAGAAGAGGCGAGATCTTGGGGATAGTGGGTGCTAACGCATTAGGAAAGACAACCTTTATGAGAATGTTGGCAGGACTGGAAAAGCCTGATTCTGGAATCATTGAAATCGGCGCTAGAATTTCGTTAAAACCTCAATACCTAAGCCAGGATTATGATGGTGATGTACGCTCATTACTGTATATAGCTTATCAAAACGAGATAGAAAATTCTCAGATCGAAGAGCAGATTTTGTTGCCAATGGGGATGAAAAAACTGTATGAAAAAAATGTTAAAAACCTTAGTGGAGGAGAATTACAAAAGGTTGCGGTGGCAACATCTTTGCTACGACAGGCAGACATCTACGCATTAGACGAACCATCTGCATTCTTGGATATAGAGGATAGAATTTCGCTGGCAAAATTCCTTCAACGTTACATCAAATCACAAGGAAAATCTGCTATAGTCATAGATCACGACATGCAATTAATAGATCTTATTGCAGATTCATTAATGATTTTTGCTGGATCTCCTGGTTTCGAGGGTTATGCTGGCTCTCCGCTACATAAAGAGGCTGGAATGAACCAGTTCTTAAAACAGCTTTCCGTAACGTATAGAAGAGATGAACACACCGGTAGGCCCCGTATAAATAAAGAAGGGGGGAGACTGGACAGAATGCAAAAACAATCTGGTAACTACTATTACATCAAGAATTAGTCCTGATCAGTTATGGCCCATATGTTAAAAGATATTCTGAAGGAAGTTCTGACTCATGAAGAAGCAACCAAAATATATTCTGCGTTTGATATAATTGGCGATATAGTAATAATAAGAATTCCAGAGTCTTTAAACCAAAAAAAAAATTAATTGCGGAGACGATCCTTACGAGTGTTAAACCAGCAAAGTCTGTTTTTGCACAAATCTCAGCCATTCGGGGAGATTATAGAATACGTAGTTTAGAATTTCTTGCAGGTATCAACAGCACTGTGACCGAATATAAAGAGCATGGTTGTCGGTTCAAAGTAGATGTCATAAAAACATATTTTTCTCCTAGGTTGTCAACAGAAAGATCTCGAATGACGAAATTGATAACTGACCATGAAATTATTACAAACATGTTTGGAGGGGTAGGAACATTCTCTATTTTGATAGCCAAAAAAAATCCGACCTGCAAGGTTTACAATATAGATTCAAACCCTTCCGCAAATGAATTGGCTCTTATCAATGCAGGGCTAAACAAGGTACAAGATAGGGTGTTTCCGATTTGTGGAGACGCAAGGGAAGTCATTGATGATCAACTCAGAGGGTCGAGTACTCGAGTATTGATGCCATTACCCGAGAAGGCAAAAGAATTTGTAGGTTCAGCAGTGTCAGCGCTAAAAGGAAAAGGGGTTATTCATTATTTTGCCCATGTAAAGGCTCACTCAAAAAAACTTGCTATAGAGGAGGCAGCAATAGATACCAACCATGCATTTGTTAAATATAAACATAGAATTGTTGCGATAAGAGTAGTTAGAGAGGTAGGGCCAAGGATATATCAAGTTGTATCTGATGTTTGCGTTATTGCATGAAATACACAAGGTTATTGTCTTTCAAGTTCTGGAGCTGTAGCCATCGTATATCCTATCCATGCTAATACCGCCAATAAAGTTGCTGCTGCCCCAAGTACAGTAAATTTAAGTATCATTATTCCCCACTCTGTAGCAAATAGAAAGTAGGCATAGATAATGAATATTATTATAGAAAACATCAAGAGAGCCAGCCCTACAGCTTTGCTACGTCTTTTTCCCATTTTAATGTCTTTGACACCTCAGAACATCTTATTTAGATATCTACATAAATTCCAATGCCATAAGATAGGCATCCTCTCCATCCCTATAATATGTGCGAAGTCTAGATTTTATTTGAAAACCCAATTTTTCATACATTTTGATGGCTGGTTCATTGCTAATTCGAACTTCAAGATAAATTTCATCACTCTTTCTACTAACTACACCATTAATACCCTCGAGCATTAAAGCCTTACCAACTCCGTTGCCACGATGTTGTTCTAAAACAGCCACAGACACTACGTGTCCTTTCTTTACAAAACCTAATTTCCTAAAGTTAGAGAAACCAAATTCGATTTTGCACATTATGTAACCTATGATATTGTCATTAAATTCCGCAACAATAAATGCCTCCGGTAGCTCACGCAAGATAGATTCAAAGAAATAGTCTGAATAATGTTCAGGAAGCGTAATAGTATTAATATTGATCGCAGAGGGAAGATCTTTCTCTTCACACCTACGAATGATGTAACCACCTACTCTCCGTAGAGCCGTTTGCAAACTGTCCGAATATGATAGAACAAATTATTTAACCTTATCAATTGAGACTGTAATCATTTTCAAGCCACAATACTTTCGTTATGAAGTGTTAGACCTATGTTTTCTTTTTTAGATAAGCAATATCCGCATCAGACACTACAAGGACTTTATGGTTTTTCCCATACTTGACAAGTAATTCTTCTAAGACGTTTTTTAAACTTGTATATGTATCAAGCCGCAATTTTTTTAAATAGTATTGTGGCAGAGTAGATATTATTCCTAATTGACCTTTCTGTACTAACTCATCAAGATATAGCATATGTTCAAGACCATATGTATAGCTGCTTTTTAGTTGTTCTTCCATTTTTAACCTTCCTTCAATATACATTTGTAATGCTCCTCCCCCAATTCCTCTTTGGTTTTCCGAAAGAAGTATAGCTGATCCATCTTCTCTAACAATATGGATTGTGTTCCACAATGAATTTAATGAGTCAGAAAGTGTTAAATGCCCGCCTATTTCACTACTAGCGCTGATAATTGCAGATTTGGTTGGCTCTATTTCAATTGTCGAAATAGAGTCTAAATGCCCAATTGCATTCTGGGAAGCCTCGATAATGTTCCCATAATGAATTCCAGCAACGCCAAAAGAATTCGCTACCAGCTCAATAGATTTAGCTGGGATATTTTCCATATTAGAGAGAGCAATTTTTAGAGGTGGACCTCTAACTCCTGGCTTGGGAAGATTGTCTTGCCTAGCATTGAAAGCCTCTGACATACTCTCGCGGTAATAATTACGCAACAATTTAGTAGGAATAATGCCATATCCAAATAAAGGATCATATATTGTCTGAGAAATAAAAAGAATATTTCGAAACTTATCGATTATATTAGGAAATGATTGATAAGTAATTTCCTTCACTGACGTTGCCTTCTCAGCAAGGTTATTCCCCAATACATGTTCTATCCTTTGAGGAACACCGATAGTCACGTCTGCAAATCCTTTGGCTTGCGCCATGTCAAGCAGTAAAATAATAATCTTGGCAGTTAATTTTGTGTCTGATAAGGCAAAAATTAGGGTATCATCTGCCAAGACGACATTGCTTAGACGTAATCTAATTTCATCTTCCATCAATAATGGAAAGTCTGAAGAGACATGTTTAAGCAGATTTTCATATCTAATATTCAATACAATATCAGTACTACCATATTTTAGCCATATCTCAGGCATCATCAGTAATTGAAACAGTTAAAATAAATACATTTCATATTTAATATAATGGAGCTAGCTTTTTATGAAATTGCACCTTCCGACTTAAAGCTATGCATTACAATTTGGTATTAGTATTTAAATTGTACCAGCTGAAAAGAAGGTCTTTAGATCCTGAACTCGATTTCTGAAGACTCTTTTTGAAGTATACTTGAGCAGATTTGCTATGTCACTTTCATCCATTTCTTTCCGTTCGATGATTTTCTATGCCGTGTCTAATTGCTTTCTATTCAGAAAGACCGTATATATGTTTCTCCTCTGCAATTACGATTACGTAGACTAACTTGGTTATAGCTTTTGTTATCTTGATACCGGCTCCGTTCATTTAGCGATAAATCTATAGCTAAAGACTCGTTACCTATGTTTAATGGTTGGATTCAAGAGAATCAGAACATCTTCAAAATATATCTACTATGCGCTACAGTTATACTTTTCAGGCCTATCTTTGCGAAAAGTATCCCAAAAGATATCTGTATTCATCAAAAGAAACCATGTTTCTATTTGGAATTGGATTCAAAGGTATAGACCAATTAAAATAATGCAAAGAAGTAAGAGAGTAGCAGAATTCATAATAGATGAAACTCTCATCAAATCTGGCCATGAGTATACATGGTTATGGATTGCTATTGAACCGGTAAATAAGACAATCCTTGATATTCATATCTCAAAAGAGAGAAATATGCTTATTGCAGAACAATTTATAAAATCATTAGTTAAAAAGTATGGTAAGTGTAACATATCTACAGATGGTGGCACCTGGTATCCTCAAGCCTGCAAATTCTTGAAACTAAAGCATCATGTTCACTCGTTTTATGAGAAAAGCATAATCGAGCGTACAATTCAATACGTAAAGGATAGAACAGAAAGTTTTGATGACTATTTTCCATGCAGAAAGGAAAGGAGCTGTAAACTAACACATATCATTAATTGGTTTAACATGTTTATTGATATGCATAACAAAATGATTACTCGCTATGCTGTTAAGTGAACACAGCCGATTACTTTAAAACTAAATGCTGAGAGAACAATTAGGTATAGAATCATTAGATATAGAGAGGATTGCAACGATGGTTCTAAATCTAGAATAGACATCATAACCCATATCGCACAGTTTATTAATCAAACAAATCAAAATTGATATATCAATTTACAAATC
>DATDNG010000136.1:0-3761 GCA_036518375.1 Nitrososphaeraceae archaeon
AAGCAATATAGAATTCCCAACTACTGTTACAGAACTCATTGCCATTGCTAAACCTGCAAGCATAGGAAGCCATCCAAATATTCCAATGCCCATAAAAGGCACTAGTATGCCACCAGCTATTGGAATCAATCCAGCATTATACGCAAAGGCCCAAAAAAGGTTTTGTCTTATCTTTGACACTGTTTTCCTTCCCAAATCAAGTGCCGTCACAATATCTTTGACATTGTCTTTAATCAGTATAATTCCTCCAGTCTCTTTGGCAATATCTGTTCCAGAACCAATTGCAATCCCTAGATCAGCACTTGCCAATGCTGGTGCATCATTAATTCCATCTCCTACCATTGCTACTGCACTCTTTTTTTCTCCCCTAGATTTTAGTCCAGTTATTACTTGTTCCTTTTCTTGTGGTAATACTTGTGCTATGACTTTATCAATTCCAAGTTTAGATGCAACTACTCTAGCAGTTCTTTCATTATCCCCTGTAAGCATTACTACCTCTATACCCATTGATTTAAGCGAATCAATTGCTTGCCTAGCACTATCTTTTATAGTATCTGCTAGTGCAATTATTCCTGCAATTTTGTTATCAATTGCAACAAGAGTAGCTGTTTTTCCTTGAGTTTCAAATTCTGAAAGAGTTGTATTTATTTTATTATTTACTGAGATATTATTATCACACATTAGTTTTCTATTTCCAATGAGAATTGTATGATCTGCATATGTAGCTCTAAGACCATGACCAGATACAGCCTCAAATGACTCCGGATTTGATACTATTATTCCTTTTTCTTTGGCTCTGTTGACAATGGCCTGACCTAAAGGATGCTCCGACCCAGCTTCTGCGAAGGCGGCTAAACGAAG
This sequence comes from Nitrososphaeraceae archaeon, assembly GCA_036518375.1. Classification (GTDB taxonomy): domain Archaea; phylum Thermoproteota; class Nitrososphaeria; order Nitrososphaerales; family Nitrososphaeraceae; genus Nitrososphaera_A. Next base: position 862 of record DATDNG010000136.1, read on the forward strand.
TATCTCGTCTTCACCTAACTCAGACACATCTATTATATCAGTCACAGATGGTTTGCCTTTTGTCAAAGTCCCTGTTTTGTCAAATACTATTGTATTTACTTTCTTTGCCATTTCTAAATATTCTCCTCCTTTGAAAAGTATACCATTTTCAGCCCCCTTGCCTGATCCCATCATCAATGCTGCTGGTGTTGCAATTCCAAGAGCACAAGGACATGCAATTATTATTACAGATACAAATGCCAAAAGTGAAAACGTAAGTCCTATATCACCAATGAAGTACCATCCAAGCCCTACTCCTATTGCTATTGCTAAGACTCCTGGGACAAAATATTTGGCAACTTGGTCTACTAACCTTTGCATTTGTGCCTTTCCTGTCCTTGCTTCTTCAACTAATGTAATAATTTGCGACAGTACAGTATCCTGTCCAACTTTAATGGCTCTAACTTTAAGCAAACCACTTTTGTTTATTGTCGCACCAATTACTTCATCACCTTTTGTCTTATCTATAGGAATACTTTCGCCTGTTACAGCTGATTCATCAATAGATGATGATCCATCTATTATATTTCCATCAGTTGGAATCCTCTCGCCTGGTCTTATAATCATGATGTCTTCTTCCTGTACCTGTTCTATTGGAATCTCAACTTCTTCTGTATGTCCTGCTTCTTTTTGCCTTAACACTTTGGCCATCTTTGGTTGAAGATCCAACAATTTTCTTACAGCATTGGAGGCTTTCTCTTTAGTCCTTGTCTCAAGCAGTCTTCCAATTAATATTAAGGTGATAATAATGGCTGCAGTTTCAAAGTATACCGACGTAAATGGAAAATAGCTCGGAATCAAGGTAACTGTTGCACTATACAAATAAGCAGCAGTTGTTCCAATTGCAATAAGTGTGTCCATATTAGATGCCCTTGCGTTAATTCCATCCCATAATCCCCTGTAAAATCTCCATCCTATCCAGAATTGTAAAGGAGTGGCCAATGTTAGCATTATGTAATTACTATAGTGCGTAACATACATAGGAAATAGAGCACTAAATTGTGCAGGTAGCATATGAGGCAGGCTGAAAATTACTATAGGTATTGTAAGAGCTATGCTGACTGCAACATGTATCTTTAGCTTTCGTAGCTCTTTTTCAGGTTGCGTAAATTCATCTAAACATTGCTTACTGCAAAAGTAGTATTCTCTTCCATCTTTGCTGTATCTGATGGATTCAGGCTTTTCTTCTACAAACATTCCACAAACAGGATCTTTAGCCATCTCTTATCTGATATATAGAAAAACACATGTATAACTGTAGACGTTTACAATTATAAAAAATATATAATAATGCATTTTACAAGACGAACGATAGAGGACATATGTCACTTCAACTGGATGATTAACATAACAGAAAATCAAGATCAACGGAATATAATAGACAGAGGTTAGCAGCAACAAGATAGTATCATATTTAAAATAAAAAAATGATTGAGAATAAAGATAAATTATGAATTTTGTAAAGATCCTCTTTCTGCTATTCCATATATTTACAAATTTGCAAATTATGAACAATTTTTTTTGTAGAATGTGCATGTCTGGTTACAAGCAAAAATTTGTTGACATGTTGGAAGAATAAGTCGACAAAAAGAAAATGAGGCAAGAGAGGTTGATTAGCACATATGGTCATCGCTACCATTCCGACATATACAACAATATTTCCACCTATGACTCACACAGTCTTTACAATAGCTAATTCTGACGAGCCTCAGGTCTACCTATCCTATCATAAATGCTAGAACTATGGAAATCTGAATGTGGATTTTTGAAGTTCTAAAATGGGAATATACAGAGATTGAGTATCAGTACCAATTCTATCGACAAAAATAAATTCGCCTGTTAATCCCTTAAGCTCTATGAATTTCTTGCTAGATTTATCAGTCTGAACGATATAATGTACTATAATACCACCAACTGCTCCAGTTTGGATAAAGAGTATTTGTTGATTATTGTAGTTGATATGATAAAGCATTGGAGTTATGCCAAGAGCCGATCGTGCAGAGAAGAGTATGACTTTGAGCATATCTTCCAAGTTCTTGTATTTTAGGTAGATTGCAAATGAGTCCTGTCTTTCTTGTGACATGTTGAATAGAAGGATGTTTAGTTGGACGGTATATTAGACGTTTGCCAATATCCTTGCAAATATTTTGCTATTACTCTATGTTAATGCATTGTGTATTACAAGATGTCGAATTATAAAATAATATAATTGACAGTATGCAGATAATTACTAACGTTTTCCTGTTGTTATTACTATTATAATTACGAAAAGACAACCAGAATTAATAGATCAGCTTCAATCCTAACCACAACAGCTGCAAAAACAGGCTATGATGTAATGGAGAAAATGGCTTTTGTAATATCAAATTCAGAAGAAGGAATATTGAATCTAAAAGTATGTGGATTTAGGATTTGCAGAAATTGTTCTAACAAACTCAAGCCCTAATTGTGAAAAGTTTGTAAAGTTACTATTTAAACAAATAATTCCAGAATTTAATGGCACGGGTATGCAGTAGTACGACAATATATAACTAACTAAACTGATTGATACTCTACTATTTTTGAAAATACAGGAGTGAAATGCTGTTATGCTACCCAATGTCAAGCTTGATTGAAATCACAGAATACTTCTCCCAAAGTTAGTCTCAGGTCGTCCCCATTCATTATTGCGCCAGGTACATGTATAGCTTCGTTAGAGGGTAGAAGGAGAAGGATATGAAGACAAGTTTATCAAAATACCTATTGAAAATAACAATCTCGTTAGACAGATAGCTGTTGTAATAGGTTCATAAATTGATAACATATCTTGTATTATGTTATTATGAAATTATAAAAATTGCTACCACTAATTCTATCTAAGA
>DATDNG010000137.1:0-5531 GCA_036518375.1 Nitrososphaeraceae archaeon
ATTACATCTCTCCCTTCTCTTGCACCAATAAGTAATATCTGTGCATTCCGGTAGTCTATGAATCTTGTATCCCTTGTCAAGGAGACAAATATATCAGAATCATTAAATTCTTTCAATATCTCCTCTGAATACATTGGAATTTCTTCGGTACTTGGATAACTACCACCTTCTGGTACTGCAGATGCTGCTGACTTCTTTGGATTTATAACTGACACAATATAACTTGCTTCTTTTTCTATACTTAATTCTCTTTGAGCTTCTCCAGGTTCCTTTGGCATTTCAAGAATGTATGCAAGCTCTGCATGATTTTGGTGTTTTACTATTGCATACTTTCCTTCTCCAACTGGTCTTGCAGCATCACCTTTTCTAAATTCATCTGAAAATAATTCTTTTGTAAGCTCATTAGGATCTGTAAAAATGCCACCAACTCTAGCCCAATATCTTTCAGATGCCCTAGCTTCGCTCTTTCTTATCTCTGGAAGTGATTTTTTGCCTATGACAAAAAGTCTGTATAACTGGCTCGAAATATTTTCTTGTTGTTGTTCTTGTTGACGTTGTTCAGCTGCAGTGACTATGAAGAACCGTCTGATATCCTCTATGCTCTTTACTTGTTCAGCATTTTTCTTGGGTCTATAAAAGAAGTAAATGTCACCTTGTTCTAAGGTATCTGATTGAGTATTGTTGATTCGATTATCATCGTTACCTTGGTTTGGTTGACTCATAGTTGGAATACTGCATTATTTGCTTTATATATATCAGGGATATGTTTCCTTAAACTACATTTGCATTCTAAACGAGGTGCTTGGGGGTGGAACAAGCAGAATATGGACTCGAAACAATTATTAAAAAACAAATATACTAAAGATATTTGCTAAAACACCGATGGCAAATATATAAGATAATGATGCACAGTGTGTGACCTATGTCTCTTGGGTTGGTATCTTATTAATAGCAAATCAGTATTATTATATTGTTGTATTAATTAGTTAATTAAAATAGCATACGAGTATTGCACACATTAACCATAATTCAGGCACATCTTTTATAATTGCAAAACAAGAGACGAGGCCTAATGTGTAAGTATTTGGTCTTCTTGTATGTATAAATTATACTCAATATTTATATAAAAATTGTTCGTATGCTTCGTATATATGTGTGGAGTACCATCGATGACAGAGTTTTTTACAATGCTTATAGGAATTGGAGCTATATTTGCTGTTGCACACTTTGGTCCCAAATTATATGCAAATCCTATCAACAAGAAAATTAAGACTGCATTGCAGCGCTGTGTAGTTTACGCTATGCCATAATCCATTCGCATATCTAACGAACACATTTCAAAATTATTAAGAGAATAAAACATTCCTCTTTAAGGATGAATAAAATATCTATCAATAGACATGAAGTATTGCAAAACGAAAGTACAGCATATGTAACTTTGAAAAAATGTAATATTAATTCTAATTATAACGACAACTTGACCTAATATTAGGTCTAGAAAAGATTATTTTCATAGCTTGAATAGCATTGGAATGTTTTCAAAAATGATTAAAAAGACCAATTTTGTATATTTGATCATGGTAATACAGCAATTAGTTTGCGATGTGTGCAAAAAAGTCATTTTGGAGAAGGAAGGGGAATCATATCTGAATAAAGGAGAATTTCCAATATCTAATGAAGAAGCGACGATGTTAGACAAAGAGCATAGGGGACACCAATGTCATATAGATGTTGTAGAGAAGCTGTAAGTAATCCTTAAAGCCTATATTTTTTATACTTTCGATGTTATGATCCCACTATTGAAGCTCTTGTCGGCCGTCGACAATTAGTAATTATTGTTGTTTTTAAGATAGTCATTTTTGCGACTGCGATCTCGTAAATTAAAGCCTATAGATATAACAAAAGAATATTATCTAATGCTGATTAAATCGTATATGGTGGTTCTGTATCTCCTAATTGTCAAAATATAACTCTGCTCAAATACTTTCAGAAGGCAATTTCTTTATATAAGCAGGTTATTGTGATTACATTTGAATCATCGCTTGATATTGGTGCTAGCAAAGCTTAATGCGTTATTCTTTTTTGATGATTATCTGTACGTTTATAGCAAAAAGAGATGCATAGAGAGAAAATCCGTTTAAAAAAGCAATGACCATACTTGTCGCATGAATATCGTGATCGAATTTACATTAGAAAGGATATAATATTAAAATTAACAGAGTATGGAGATCTAAACCAGACTTCTCTCTTGAGCTATTGTGGTCTTAATCTTGTAAAGCATAAACCGATATTGGATGATATGGAACAAAAAGGACTTATAACAAAAACAGAAGAGCCTTGGGGTAACAAAAAGACAATAATTAAATACAGAGTTACAGAAAGAGGTAAAGAGTTTTGTAGAAGGATATTGGAACCCTATGAGGAAATGTTTCCCAGGAAGGGTTCACCCTTCTCATATTTGATTTCTCTATGGTGATTATGTCGTTTTACTCAACCTCAGCAGCATTACAATGGTATGAACCCTTTGACAAGGTAACAAAGTTAGCCAAATGTTTTAAGACTCCTTTCTATCAATGACTTGGTACAAATGCCCTCTGTTCCTACACCTCCTTCTGACCACGTAAATAAAGATGATGTCAAGGACAAACAGAAGAAGGAAGAAGGGAGTGACCTGGAGATAACACGACAGGATGGTAGCGATGGTAGTGGTAGCGATAATGACAATGGGTCTACTGATACTAATAATATTAATAATGTCACTATTTTTGAATTACTAGATGACTTAATATCCCATATGAATACCACTAAGAATATCTTTACGCTATTAATCTTGTCTTCATTTATTCTTGCACCAATAGCTTTGATAGTGGCGGGTATATTTGTACTTCACCCATTTTTCCTGTACAGAATTTTGTTTAGATTACCCGCCGTAGGGGCTATGTTGTTACTTTTTATTTCTGTCTCTATAATGTTAGCTTCTGTATGGTTATTTATTGGAGCAAGTGAGCATAGATTCTTTTCTCACTGGAATAAGAAATTTAATAGATACGTCTCTAAGAGGAAGCAGGTCGACAAGGAATTAGGTCAGTAGTGAAAATTGGGATCACCAATAAATGGCTTGGCATTTTGGGAGCAAGAAGGCAATATCCAAAGATCAAGTAGAGTTTGATTGGTAGTTATCATATTTTGTAGTCATCATTTGATTCAAGACACTATAGTCTTTTTCTCTTTATCAGATTCTTTGCACCACTTTATATTTTTTATATTCGACCACTTTGTTATTCCTTTTCTTCGATTCTCTTGATATCCATAGCAAGGTGGATAAGGTATATGTGGGAATAAAATCTCCAATAACTGGCATGAATTCAATTGTGTTTATAGCAGTTGATACTTTACTTCTAGTTATTGAATATAACAAGCTGGTTGTAATAACATCAAATACGTCTCCAATAACTGGTATGTCAAATAAAGGAGCTGCAAAGTAGTCTAAGGCATCAGAAACAATAGATATTGCAAGGGCTGCAATAGCTTTGTGTATGAATGGAGTATCTTCCTTTGATATTTGCATATTTAATATGGCACTTTACAGATTATAAATATATCACTAGCGATGTTCATTTTTATCACTAGAGATTTAGTCTACATCACTAGCGATAATTGTAAATATCGCTAGCGAACAAGCAATCAAGATTTAGAACAAAATTTAAAATAGTCATGAGTGCTTACGTCATACCTTCTTTTTACTTCTCTATCAGAAAATTATAACGTCAGCCAGTTGATTCTATTTAATGTAAACTAAATCCGTATAGACATGTGAGAAACTTGGACTATCGGGCATATATATAATATGGATATAACACACAAAAAGTGTTATCCTAAGTAAATTAGTAATCTCATAGAAATTAGAAACAACAAATTAAGGTAGTCTACAGGAGTGGTGCAGACCTAGAAACAGACATATCTGTCTAAGTACCAATGACTAGCTCATCCAATGCCTGTGCCAAATAAACTGATAACATGGTTTAATGGTTTTATTGGTGTAGGCTATCGTTACCATGATATTTACATGAATGTTTTCCCCATATTTGAAGATAAAATGTATGCCTTTAAACTGTGGAAGAAAACTGTTGATTGGTGGTCTGATGATGAAATAAAGCTTAGGTTTATTGAAGCGGCAGGTACCTATTGGTTTATCCTTTACGGTGGCTCAGAATATAAAAATGATAACACGGGATTTGTAAAAAATGTGCCAATCTCTGAAAACTATAGCCGTTTTAAGGAAGGCTACGAAAAGAAAGCCATTTTGCGATTTGGCATTTACAAGGCAAATAAAAAAAGAAAGAAAGAAGACGATGACGGAGAGTTTGACCTTGAGCTTTTGAAAAAATCAAAGTCAGTTTATGATATCAAATTTCTGCAATATTCAGATCTTGTCTCTGATAGCATAGAGTGGCAATGTATCCAGAAGATTTGGAGTAGTGCAAATGCTTAGAAAATTTAGCTGCGTTGAGGGATGCTCTGATTGTTGCATATATCGTGATTATTATCCTTCAGTTGAATATGGAAAAATAGGTGTTTTGATACTTCCAGAAGAAAAGTCAAAAATTGAAGCATTAGCTGTCAAAACTGGCGTCAAAATTAAAATTATTCCTAGGATAGGACTTGGCAAAAGCAAGAAAAGGACTGATGGTCCGAAAAAAATAGTTGCTTATCAAATGATGGGCAAGAACTCTGATGGCAATATGTGTCCTTTTTTAGATGTCGAAAACTTGGATAGGTCTCCACATGGTGGCTTTAAATGCAGAATTTACGAGGAACGGCCCTTAGCTTGTCGTGCTTATCCAGTTATTGAAGAGAATAGTGGTAATTCCGTAGTCTTAGATAACAAGTGTACATTTTGTTGTAAGCATTCAACAACAAATGCTGAGAGGAATGGCTTGCAGAGGGAAGCCGAAGCCTTGACCAAGATTAAAACAGGCACGTACGTGGATGACGAAGTAAAAGTATGGAGGTATGCAACAACCATCGGGGATGAGGAGAATAAAACTAAATTATTGCCAGAAGGATGGGTTCTTCAAAATATATAGAATATGCCTACAACAATATCTCCCTGCAAGTCAGCATATCACTTCTAATTTCATCGTTAAAACTGTGGAGATGTGCATTTGTGTGTTGTTTGAGGCTTGTATTGGGCTATGTTATATATGCGTAAATATTTATACAATATCTAATGCGGTTAGACTTTAAATATAATTTATGAGTTAAATATAGCTAACTCCAGAAAATATTATATATATAAATAATGAACTTGTTCTTGTTCATATTGATGTAGATTGTTTATAGAAAATGGAAACTGAAGGGATTATGAGAATAGAGGAAGGAAACAAATAAATCTAAAGACACGTCTTCTTGCAATGATGAATAAAAAGCAGATTTATAGTACGGTACTAGCTTGTGTTGCAATTTCTGCAACACTTGTAGCATCATCGTTAATCGCAGGCATTCAATTTACACAACCAGCACTAGCACAA
>DATDNG010000138.1:0-2840 GCA_036518375.1 Nitrososphaeraceae archaeon
AATACGAATCCTTACTGCAATGTCTGCTTTAGTCAAAAAAGGATTCACAATTATCACAGGAGACGAGAGCCTTAGGAAAAGACCGATGCAGCCTCTCATTGACGCGCTAACCCAGCTTGGAGTATGCTGCTATTCTAGCACGCTAAATGGCACTGCGCCTCTTATAGTGAAAGGAGGAGGAATTAAAGGCGGAACAGCTATAGTCAATGGAACGATTTCAAGTCAGTTTATTTCTGCCCTATTAATTTCGTGCATATATGCAGATTCTAGGGTGACAATAAGGATCAATGGGGAGCAAGTCTCGAAACCATATATTGAAGCTACGATGGCGACCATGAAAGCATTTGGTGTAACAATAGATAATGATCCAAAACTATTAGAATACTATGTTGACAACAAGCAATATAGCTCAACAGTTTTTGATATCCCAGCGGATTTTTCAGCCGCTGCATTGATCCTGTCAGCAGGTGTTTTAGTAGGCGATAAAGTTACAATAAATGGTCTCAACTTTCGGTTACCACAGGGAGATTCTTGCATTGTAGATATTATTAGAAAGATGGGTGGTAATATTAAAGTTGACAAAGAAAAAGGTCAAGTGACAGTCTATGGTTCTACTAAGTTGGAAGGAGGGGATTTCGATCTGGGTGATACTCCTGACCTTTTACCAGTAGTCTCTATACTTGCACTGAAAGCAAGGTCTCGCGTCAAGATACGCGGCATATCTCATGCAAGATTCAAGGAGACAGACAGGGTAACCAATATTACTTCGCAATTAGTAAAATTCGGTGCGATCATAAAGGAAACAAATAATGAAATAGAAATAGGTGCTCCCAGAGTATTGAAGAACGCTTGGCTTGAGGCATTTAATGATCACAGATTATTTATGGCATTTACTATCGCATCCATGCTAACGGAAAAGTCTAATGTAACAGGCGCGGAATCTATTGATGTATCATATCCTAGTTTTATACAAGATATGACAAAATTGCAGGCATCTATAAAACCAGTGCCAGACAGAGAATAAAGCCTCTTTATTTAAACCAAATAGATCAGATGTTCTTTTTTTGTGCATCCGGAAAAATATTGCTCTACCTGGCTTTATGACTTCTCTATGTCAATCATGTCATTGCTTAAGTAATTTGAATTATTAGACTTTCTTACAACTTTTTAGATACTGCATATTACTTGAAATACAGAAAAATATTTAGGAACCAATCCAAAAAGCCAATATAGAGAATATCACTAATTTTGGCTGTATTGACAATATGTCAGCAAATATACTTGGCGAACGCTTTGTTGCTATGAGTTTTGGTGAAAGTCATGGTAAGTGTCTCGGAATGGTCGTCGATGGCTGTCCAGCAGGCTTACAACTCGACGAGTCTGATATACAACCGCTGCTCGATCTAAGAAAACCCGGTCAGTCCATAGTCACTACACAGCGTAAAGAAGATGACAGAGTTGAAATTATCTCTGGAGTTTTCAATGGTTTTACTACAGGTGCGCCCATATGTATGACAATATGGAACAAGGATTCGGACTCACGACCCTATGATTTAATTAAGACAAAACCAAGGCCGGGGCATTCAGATTATCCAGCGATAGTAAAGTATGGCGGCTTTGCGGACTATAGAGGCAGCGGCAGATTTTCGGGCAGATTGACTGCCACTCTTGTAATGGCAGGAGCGATCAGTCAGAAATTGTTAAAGCATTCTATGGGAATTGAAACCATAGCATATACGATACAAATTGGAAAAATCAGAACTGGGGAAATACCATTAGAAACGGCAAAAAAGAATAGATACACAAATGATGTAAGATGTCCTGACTATGAAACTGCCCAAAAGATGAAATCTGCAATATTAAGCTCAAGGCATGATGGTGACTCATTAGGAGGCATTATCGAATGTGTTAGTGTGGGGTTACCCGTCGGATTTGGTGAACCGATTTTTGGTTCATTGGAGTCTGATCTTAGTAAAGCACTTTTCAGCATTCCGGCAGTAAAGGCAGTCGAATTTGGTTCCGGGTTTGATGGCTCAAAACGAAGAGGCTCTGAGAATAACGATCTCTATATTAAGCGAGATGGAAAAATAATAACCAGTACAAACAATTCAGGTGGAATTCTAGGTGGATTGTCAACTGGTATGCCGATTATAATCAGGATCGGGTTCAAGCCAGCCGCATCAATATCAAAAACCCAGCATACAATTGATGTTTTGACAGGCTCAGAAGTTGACCTGAAGGTTCCAGGAAGACATGATCCATGCGTCGTGCCAAGAGCTCCACCTGTAGTAGAATCTGCTGTATCCATGGTGTTAGCTGATCATGCAATCAGAGCCGGATTTATACAGCCTGTATTAAAGAAGTGATTTGGAATATCCAAAATTGAAGATCTAAACAGATTGCGCTCAGAAATACTTCAATTAACAGAGAAGATCGTATTCCAAGTTAATGAGCGGATGCAAATATCAAGGCAAATCGGCAAGATTAAAAATGAACTAAATATGGAGGTCGCTGACGAAAAGGTTGAGCAAGATATTCGTAAATCAATTTTAAAATTGTCTGAGCAAATTGGAATGGATACAAAGTTCTGTGGAAGACTCCTCAATACTTTATTAACGGAGTCTGTAAGACTACAGCAAACTCAGAATAGTCCTGGGTTACCCCCGCAAACGCATTTGGGTATTTTTATGAAGGCCAAGCAACTTGAAGCGGCAGGAAAAAAAATTATTCATATGGAGGTGGGAGAACCCGACTATCCCCCACCAAGAAGTGTAAAAAGAGCTTTAATCACAGCATATGACAAAGGTCAATATCATTATACGGAAACAAAAGGAATTCCA
>DATDNG010000139.1:0-2092 GCA_036518375.1 Nitrososphaeraceae archaeon
CTTAACTGGTAGACTTGCTGATAAAGTAGCAAACAATGCAGATGAAACGTTCATACCATGGTTTGCAGCTGGATTTGGTGCTATTACAGATTTGCAGGTAGGTCCAGATGGATATCTATACGTCTTGTCACATACTGCAGGAGCTATATACAGAATAGTTCCAGCAGCATTGTCGTCATCATCTTCTTCTTCGCCATAGTCTTCTTCATTCATTCATTCATTCATAACCATTAAATGAATGTTCACAGAAACTTTATACTATAATAACATGCAAAAAGGAAATTACAAACAAGTTAGCGTATACTAGTTGTATATTTGCCATACTGATTTTATCTACTTTGTCTATAATACATATCAGCAGCATTATTTCCAATAGTTTGACTTTAAACAAGATGTTCGCACAGACATCGCAATACTCAGTAATATATTTATAAAATGATTTGAGTGTCCTGTTAAGTTAGGCTTTCTTACCTCCTATTAAATCGTTAATCGAACTAGACGATAATTTTGATAGATTATACAGCGCTGCTTAATTGATATAAGACTAAAGTAAAAAAAGATCAAATAATATGTTGATGGCAACATACCTAAGTTAATCCAGAGAGTTGCAATCAGATTAGATAAATGAAAGTACCACAAAAGGATAAACCATCTGTCTCTTACTTAAAGAGAACATATTTGTATGCGGACACGAAACACTACAAAAGGCGAGTAGGCCAGAGCAGGAGGATGGTAAGAATAGAAGGTCATATAAGTGGTATTCAATGTACGAATCCATTGCCGTCATATGCACGGTATATCTACGTTTTTAAATGAAATTGTTATAACTATTATAGTAACAATGAGAAAAGCAGCAGGTAGTACAACCATATTATTCGTCGCAGTGTCTCTGATATTGTTGTTGTTATTTGTTATTCCAGACACAGGCTTAACTCTTTTATTTAACAATGATCCTGTTTATGGCCAACAACCGGTACAGGATAATAATAAGAGTCAGTCAAGGAAGCAGCGTCTAGGGACTGACAATATTCTCAGTCTTCCATATAGCGTAAAGCTTGTGTATGGTAAAGGCCAAAATGTATCGTTGAATCAAGAAGAGTTTATACTTCTGGGAAATAACCCAAGAATCCCAGGCCAACATAACGTGGCTATATCAAATCCTGATTATGGATTGTCCAAATCTTTTCCTACACTTACAGCCGGAGAGAATTTCGTCATAAATTCGACTACTAACGCATATATCAAATATGCTTCTGCAGCTGTATTATTAGTTCCAATAGCTTCTTCCCCCTTTCCACCAACCAACAAGTCTATCTTAGCTATAGATCCTGAAGTTGACTTGGTATTTTCTACACCAATCAAACTTGGAACTTATGCTGGTAATTCTGGAAGTTTTGTCATACCACAGACAGCAAGCCCAGGATATTATTTGTTATATGTGTATTTTCAATATCCTACTTACAATATGACTGCAGTTTACAATATCGCACTTAATATAACGAAGAACAGCACTCTTACGGGCAAACCAGCAGGTACAGGATTATTGCCTTGAGGTTCTTTCGTTATTATTATTGAGCTCATCTATTGCAAGCTCTAGGAGGACTCTGCCTACCGTTTATTCTCGGATATACTTTCCTAGCACCTGGCAGAAGTAAAAGGGATTAGACACATGTACAAAGAGAAAAAATAGTACAAACAGCCGATAACTAGCATTGAACATAGTGACTAGTCAGAATTAGTGAAAGTAGCTATTTTTGCTACTATTAATATTACTTTTTCATTATTTCCATTCCCTGCCTATGGTCATATCATTTCTTGCTTTGTCTATTTGGTCTTTGAATACCACCACCAAATTGTTAACAGTACCAAGTTTGCCACTTGAGTTTGTATGGAAGAATGCAGCACCATTATCTCTTGTTGTACCATTAGCATCAGTATGTCCTATTGAATAAAAGGTATAATTTCCCTTTTCTCCATCGGTTGTAGTTATAGCTGCATGTCCACTAAGATCTACAGCTCTACCGCTTCTAGGATGAATCAAGGCAGTTCCAACTGAAAAATTCATACCTTTTACTACTCCACTACCTGAATA
>DATDNG010000140.1:0-5692 GCA_036518375.1 Nitrososphaeraceae archaeon
CTATGCCGAGACACGATTGGACTGCGATTATTATATTATTAAAGGTGGGACTGAGGAGGAGATCCTTAAAATGGTGCGGAGCATGTCATGAAAGTTCATGGTATGCAGCCAGAAGACATTTAGTGATAGAATTCCTGCCAATTTCCTATGTCAAACTATTAGTAAGCTAGAGGATAAATAAAAGAGCACATGCGTTACTAAGCAGTTGCTGCGGGATAAACTAACTAGCTGTAGGAAATATAGTATAGAGTCATAACAAAAAAGCATATATGAGTATTGAAGAGGCTCCAATTAGGTGCAGATTTTGTAAGGATATTATAGAGGTTAACAAAGCAGGAGAGCGCTACATTATTACAGTCTTCTCAGGGGGAGTAAAAGAATATGAACATTGGAAATGTTACCAGCAGCAGATGCTTACAAAGGTACTGCAAAATATCTTCGGTGGTGCTGATAATTATATCTAACCATATCATTATCTTTATCTTTATCAACTTACTTTTGCGTTATGAAAAATGGAGGAACAATAGTGGTTAATAGTAATTTTATAATGCATTGAACAATTCTTTATTCTTACAGGTGTATGATACCATTTCAACTATACATATAAGCTATGTTATCTATTAATAAGTAGGATATATTGTGGACTCTACTTTAAAATCAACGCTAAAATCAACGCTAAAATCAACGCTAAAACGTCAAATTCCTTACCTTATAGGAGGTACGATAACTGGCATTATTATGTCATATTATTATGGCTTTATTGTTTCCATCATTGTAAATAGTGCTATTTGGTTTGTTATATCAACTGTTGTTAACAAATACTACTGGAATTACACTGGATTTAAGGAAGAAATGTATCTTATGAAATTTGGTTTATCTAAAATCAATGCAAGATGAATAAATTAAATTTGGGCTTTAACAATACTAAATAGAATCTGGTTTTGAGAGATATACATTATCAATAATCAAAAACATTTAGCTGTTTGTGATTAGCTTTGATATTTCATAGAAAATAAGGTTAAGAAGGAAATGTTACTCTTCAGAATATGATAAACTCCAAAAAGTTATGTATATTGTAAACAAGATAAATATGATTCTTGATTAGTTTTAGTTTTAGTCACCTAAGAGATAAGTGGTCATAAAATCAATTGTATGAATTTAGTTGCTAACAAATTGTTGGACAAGCAATAGTACAAAGGGTGAATCCAACCATTAAACGTAGCTAACGAGTCTTTAGCTATAGATTTATCGCTAAATGAACGGAGCCGTACAAAGTGAAATATAGTATATATAATATATCTAAACATGTCAAGCTCAACACCTAGACAGTATAATAAGGTATTATAAGGAGCGATAATTATGATATCAACAACAGATAATTGTTTGATATCAAAATATGTATTATGATATCAAAAATTTTTTAAAAACTAGCATGAAAGCAATATGTTGATATCAAGCCGGATATCAAATCTGCCTTTTTGTTACTCTTAAAGAAGTGCGAAGTGCGGATAATGCTAGGGAATTATCTAAAATAGGAGTTAATAGTACAAGAACTTTCGAGCAGACATCAAGAGACGCTGCTGCTACTAGAATGGGTAGAGATGATATGAGTAATACTGCCAGCGTTTATGTTGAAAGACATCCAGAAGAGCAGCGAGATCAAAGGCGAATTTAAGAGATAATGAAATAATATATTTTCTCCTTTTTTTATTTTTAATATGCAAAAAGAGTAAGTAAACTGATTGGACAAGGATAGAAACTATAATCCTTACTATCCTTACTTATATATGGCTCTCATTTCTGATAATGTATCTACTGCTCTTTATATTTGGCAAGGGTGGTAAGGGTGGTAAGGATGGCAAGCATGATATAGTGAAGTTTCTGGATTTAAAGGTAATTGTGAATATATCCTATACTAAAAGACTTAAGGTAGGCATATCTTGTCATTAATAGGTGCAAAAAAGAGAAGTCATATGTCAGTTTAGTGTACTATAACGCATACATAATCTAAAATGTATAGTCAGTGTGGATAAAATTTTAAGGTCTATATTAAAACGCCAAATACCATTTCTGATAGGCGGCGCCATAACAGGTACAATTATGACATTTTACTATGGCTTTCTATTTACAATTATAGTAAATAGCGCTATTTGGTATGGTCTATCTAACATCGTTAGCAAAAACTACTGGAAAAACAAGGCAATTGAAGACCAAAAATATCTTCTTCACTATGTAATGTCAAGAATTACTTTAAACTAAAAATGGAATAATAAGGAGACATTTATCATTGTAATTCTTGGGAAGATAACAGAAATGCAAGGCGGCCATACTAAAATCGAACCAAGCAGATTTTTTATCAAAATAAATGAGCTATGATAATGATGTTATGTATCTGATTATGTTTATTGTATATATTTATGTCATACATAAAACAATTTGTCTAAACATTTTATATACATAATGACCAGTACATGTTAGACAGTTGGCGATCTTATCTCCTGATACAAACACAAAAAAGACCTAAAATACTGCATGGTATACAAAATGCCGATGGGGCTATTTTGCAATCAATATCTAAATCAAAATCTGAAATAGATATTTGTGGCAACTATATAATGCAGCTCATAGAGCGTGAGCTATTTAAAAGGGCTCTTAGCGATGCAAGAGCTAGAGGAGTAAGAGTTAGGTGTATTATAGAAATTACCAAGGAAAATATAGAGTGCTGCAAGAAATTGATGAAACTAGTTGAGATTCGCCATTTAGATGGTCTCAAAGCAAAGTTCATTTTAACCAATACAAAATGTCTTTCTATTCCTACTACTACTGGTAATACCAATGCTTTGCAAGAACGTAAGACTGTTCCACAAATTATGTATATTGACACTATGCAGATTGTAGAACAATACCACCAAATATTTGATACGCTGTGGAATAATGCTACAACAATCTCTGCACAAGAAAGAATTAAGCAAATCGAAGAAGGAGTTAAACCTTTCACTTTAGATATTATCCAAGATCGTATACGTGCTGAATCTCTATTTTTAGCTCAAATTCAACAAGCTAGATCAGAGGTGCTTATTGCGGTTAATTCGATTGTAGACTTGGAACATCTTGCCACAAGCGGCTTAGTTGATAGCATAAAACAGGCTAAACGCAGGGGTGTGAGTATAATGGTTCTTCATTCAGAAGAACAAGGAAAGGGAGGAGGGGAAAAAAGCAGAAATGTGGAAGCTACACTACCACAGTTAATCTCTGATACCAAAAGATGTGCTCAAATCAAAAGGATTTCAGGAATACAAGGAATTATATTATTAATCGATAATGCTGAGCTATTAACTATATCCTATGGAGATGAAGATAAGGATGGTGGACTCGCTTTTATCGCAATATATTCTGATAACAAATCTCTTGCAAAAAACTTTGGCTCGCTTCTTGATTCTCTATTAAATGAGACAGAAATGCTCGAGTCTATGATTGCAGCAAAGGATGATCTAGTAGATTTAAATAAACAACTTGCAGAAGCCAACGAACAGCTGACGCTCCAAGATAGAATGCAAAGAGAGTTTATCAATGTAGCAGCGCATGAACTGAGAACTCCTATACAGTCTATCTTAGGGCATGCAGAGCTGCTTGAAGCAGAACAAAAAGATGAAATATTAACAAGAGAGGAAGGAAGAGGAGGGAAAATCGAAAATAGCATTGATAATAATAAAAGAAATTCTCTAATGGCTCTAGTTCGCAATGCAAATAGACTAGAACAACTTTCACAGCTTATTTTAGATGTTACTAGAATAGAAAACAAGTCATTAAATTTAAATAAAGAGAGACTGAATTTAAAGGATGCAATCTTAACTGCAATAGATGATTTGGTCATATATAGAGTAAAAGACCCAAATAAAAAAGATAATAATGACTTAAAATTAAGATATGAGCCTATCGAAAATGATATTTTTATAGATGCAGACAAAAGTAGGCTGACTCAAGTTATTTCTAATTTGCTGAGGAACGCTGTTAAATTTACAAATGAAGGTTATATAACTATAACATCAGAAAAGAAAGAAGATCACGTTCTTATCAAGATAAAAGATACAGGCTCAGGAATAGATCCAGAAATTAGCCCAAGATTGTTTACAAAATTTGCTACAAAGTCTGATGAAGGTATCGGTCTTGGTTTATTTATCTCAAAAGCTATTGTAGAAGCACATGGTGGTAGAATATGGGCAGAGAATAACAAAGAGGGTCAACAAAGAGGAGGAGGAGCGACATTTACATTTAACTTGCCTTTAAGTAAAAAATAACAAGCCAGGCGCCATCATAATCGACAATAACAATAATAACAACAAGATAAATAGATAGAAATTACTGAACTCTAGAAATGATTAGATCACAAAATAACAATAGATCATAATAGTTAGGATGATGACGATAATAAAAATAATTATATTCTATCTCAAACAATAAAATACAAATAAAAAATATCTTTCTTTCTCTTTATTATGAAAAGCTACATTTTTTCATCTTCCTTTTTTGCATTGAGAACTTTGTCTTCAAAGTTTGACGTAATCGCAAAAGGAAGTTCCACTCCGATCCTATTGTAAAGCAAACGAAGTATTCGCCTCTGAATGATTCTAGTACCTCCATCTATTACAGCATATAATGCATTGGATAAAGCCTGTGGGTTATCCGCAGTATCACTTAAACTAACTGAATATCTGTCTTTAATGTAAGAAGTTATAACTGCTGATACATTCTTCCCTAAAATTGAAAGTGCCTGTATGACTGCCTGCTCATATGCTTCATTGAATTTATTTTGAGTATAGTTCAAAATTATTTCATCATAATCCCTAATAATTAATCCAATAGTGCATTATCTCTGCTATTTCTTTTCTGTTAGTTATAGTCGTCATCGTCATCATCCTATTCTTTGAGCAACTCCAGTGAATATGCCTACGTAGTCACTGCCTATCGGACCAACTATTTCGACACCATTATCCTTGGAGATTCTAAATTCCAGTATCGATTCGTCATGCTGTGTTCCCCTCATCTTCAGTACTAGTAAAATTCTCTTCAATCGTCCTTGGACCTCTACATATCTAAGAAGTATTATATTTTGTAAAAGCGAAGATACCCCCAACTCAGATATCTCAAACCCACTCTTCTGTGTTGTAAGAATAGTAATTAGTGCTGTAATTTTATAATGCTGTATTAAGCTTATAAAACGTTTAGCAATCATGTGCATGTCATTCTTATACTTGTTTTCAAAAACAGACAGCCCGTCTATAACAAGACGTTTTGCTTTTGTCCTCTCAATGCTAGCTGCCAAACTTGCAATGAGTGCATCTGGACTCTCATCCCAAGGACTACCTACTACTATAGATAATCCGTTATTTTCGAGCTCCCTTATGTTGTATCCATAACCTTTAGCCATCATTCTTATCCCATCAGCAGAGTCTTCTAACGAGTAAAATATTCCAGCTTCCCCTTTTTTTACCCCTTCTACAACATATTGAAAAGCAAAAGTTGACTTTGCAGTACCTGTTGGTCCCATAATGGCGCTAGTTGTACCTCGGATGAAACCATTGCCAATTCTTTCATCCAAGCCAGGGATTCCGCTAAGTATCCGCTCCTCTGAAGCAGCAAAAGTCAGTTTTAGGTTCTGTTTTGGATATAATATCATTCCATTTCTGATTAT
>DATDNG010000141.1:0-8142 GCA_036518375.1 Nitrososphaeraceae archaeon
GAAATCGAGAAAAGAAAATTATTGTTTGCTGATGAAGTATCACTTAAGAAATCTGAGAAGAAAATGACAAGGTTTGGCATCTATTTGCCCTTCGATCCCAATTTTCCCAATTGTGCGAGCAAGGCAGATAATTGAATTTCAGGATGTGCACCTACTGCCAATCTATAGTCAAACTCTGCCATCAGTGCTGCCAATTCATCTAAATGATCTAATTTCATATCGTATAATTCTTGGTTGGCATATTTGAGAAAATCAGCTTCTGACATTCCGTATACGTTTGTTAATTCGAGCAATTTGATTCTGGCATCATTGAACTTTCCTGCAATGGCGGATCTAATAATTTCTCCAACTTTAGCTTTACCAGAAAGTCCTATTGACGCAACAACATTGGCAATTGAAACAGACCCCATACCTGCTGATGCTTGAAGAATGTTGATTGAATGGCGCAAATCTCCAGAAGTAGCACCATAAATCTGCGAGAGTGCTTTCTCCTCGTATTTTACTCCTTCTTTTTCGCAAATCATTTTCAGGTAACCTAGTACATCTTCCTTAGCTAACCTCATAAAGCGAAATACAACGCACCTGCTTTGAATTGGCTCAATAATCTGGGATAAATAATTGCAGATTATTATGAAGCGTGTTGTTTTTGAGCTATCTTCAATGATTCTTCTCAGTGCGGTCTGAGCTTCAGATGTCATTTCATCTGCCTCGTCAAGGATGATTATTCTAAAAGATACATCATCCTTAGTGTCGGTCGCAAGTTTCATCACAGCTGCAAATTCTTTCACTCGTTCACGAACCATTTTAATTCCTCTTTCGTCAGATGCATTTAGTTCAAGAGTGTTTCTCTGCCAGTCTTCTCCAAGTAATTCTCTTGCAATACATAGAGCAGTAGTAGTCTTGCCTACCCCGGCAGGCCCAGCAAACAAAAGATGCGGAATCTCATAAGGATTCTTAATAAGGTTTCTCAATCCATTGACAATTTCCTTTTGATTGATGACTTGTTCTAATTTTATCGGCCGGTATTTTTCAACCCACATCAAATTTGAAAGGATCTTATTAGCTGTCGACATGTTACATTATTACCCCCGATGTATGCTTTAACAGGATTAATAACTTAACTGATTAATACCTTAAAGCATCTTTTGAGCGAGCATTCTTAAAATGTAAATATTGAGCATAGTGTCATTAAGAATTTGATAATTTGTTAGGAATCTGCTGCAGCTATGCCAAAGCCTAAAAATGTTCATATCACAAGAGAAAGCCCATGGTGTGAATATTTACAACCGAATTTTCAAGCTGCAAAGAAAAAACGTAGGATTTTTGGGTCTAAACGTACTTCTTGAGAAATGCCAACGTCTTCTGCCAAGCATCAGCCGTTTGTTCCGGAGCGTAGTTAGCGCCGGAAGGATTTGCAAAAGCATGTCCTAATCCCTTGTATATGTGAATTTGGTTTGTAATACCGTCAGCATCCAATGCTGCTTTGAACATGTTTATTTGCTGTAGCGGAATAGCTTGGTCATGGTCTCCAAAAATTCCTAAAACAGGCCACTTTATCTTTGAGAGCTCTTGTTTGTCTGTAACTAAAGGAGTTCCGTAATATAATATAGTAGCAACAAGTGGGTGTTGTTCACTATGCAAAGCTAGCTGAAGAGATTGTCCGCCTCCAAAACACCAGCCAATGGAAGCTATTTTAGAACTATCAACGAATGGAAGAGAACTTACATATTTCACTGCTGCCTGTAGGTTTGATATAGCTTCTTGAGGATTACCTCTAACTGATTTTACTAGTTGCATAGCTTGACTTGGGTCATTGGTTGACACGCCTTTAAATAAATCCACAGCCAGTACGACATATCCGGCTTGTTTAGCAAGAGTGTTTGCCATGCTTCTTATATTATCATTTATGCCCCGATTCTCATGAATCATTATTACAGCTGGAAGTTTCTTACCTGTAGCACCAGTGGTAGTAGTGGTGGTAGCAGCAGTAGAAGGATACACCAAATAGCCAGAAGCACCATCAAAGTATTTGACATCTTTTTTAATTTCCAGTCCTCCGCTAGTGGTTGTTGTTGTTGTTGCATTTGCACTATTAGCGGCCAAGGTAGGAGAGGCAAGCGCAGCAGCGTTTGTTTGGGCATAGGCAGTGGGTATTGCTTTATAGAAGATATTTGTTGCTGACAAGACCAAAGAGGCCATAATAAGGAAGGTAAAAGTGAGGAGCAGATTAGTTCTTTTGTTCATTGTTATATTTACCAACTTTAACATATTATATTTTGCTGTATTGCAAGAGACAGTATTGCTCAACAATCAAAGATGCACTTTCTACAGAAAAAATTATAAGCAAAATATCTATCTAATGACAGACAAAATAATTGAGATTTTGGCTGGTCAATGCCATATATGTCTCCTATGCTGCATTCATGTCAATCAATATTCTAATGCCTCTTCAATCAATCTCGAATTCACAAGTTACTTGCTACTTATTGAACTTGCTCATAAAGTTAAAAAATCAAATAAGTAATTTATCTCAAAAAACAAAACTCAAGGACATCAAATCTGATTGACAAATCAACCTAATGATCTAATAGCATCAAAGCGCCTTAAACTGGTCGCTCCATTTCATATAACCTCGTATCATGTCTGTACTAACGCTTGGCTTTCTCATCTTGAAAATTTCCTTAAAGTCAGCTACGGTAATAGATCTTGGATTGGATTCTGCCTCCAGTGCCTTTCCACTTTCAAACAATTCATTAACAACCCTAAGTTGAGCTGACTGGCATATATCTTTGATGTCACTTGCACTATATCCTTCTGCCAGCTTAGCAAGATCTTCAGACTTCAATGACTTTTCTTTTTTCAATGGTGCAGTATACTGATAGAATAAATTAGTTCTTGAAGCATGATCAGGAAGTGTGACATAAATTCTCTTTTGAAATCTTCTGAGAAATCCAGATTCCAATGTCCACGGCTTATTTGTGGCGCCTATGACATAAAGCTTTGATCCCTTCGACTTTACACTAATTCCATCCATTTCGGTCAAAAATTGATTCTTTACTCGGACCTCCCCTCCAATTTCGGTACTCCTAGTGCCTAAAAACGAATCGATCTCATCTATGAAAAGCAATACTGGGGCATTTTCATTTTCATTTTCATTTTGTTTGCGCGCCATAGAAAATAATTTCGAAACATTCTTCTCCGCTTCGCCTAGCCATTTGCTCATCATAGAAGCTGCGTCAACATTGATAAAGTAACCATCAATTTCCGCTGCAGCAGCTGCTGCAAGTAAAGTTTTACCACATCCTGGTGGCCCATAAAGTAATATGCCTTTGGGCCAGCCAAGAGGAAACAGATCCACTCTTTTTGTTGGATACACTATAGATTCTCGTATTGCACGTTTTGCATCCTCTAGTCCAACAACTTCATCCCAAGAGACTTTCGGTTTCTCTTTCATTACAAGATCATCAAAATCAGACTTCTCTGTTTCATTATTGTCATTACTTCGTTTTGAGACTCCAAAATGCTCTCCTGTTTTACCGTTACCAGAAGCTGTTTGAGACTTTTTAGGCGATTCTTTAATCACTGGTGTTACTCCTACTTCATCGTCCAGGCCGTGTGACATTTGTAGTGCTTTTATTCTATTTTGATAGGCATTGGCCCTTTCCATATAGACCTTGTTTAACTTGTATTCAGGGTAGATTTGAACTAATTTAGCGAGTGCCTCTATGGCATTCTGATATGATTTTATAGCCATGCCACGAGATCCTTGGGAATCTAATCTGATTGCCTCAGCGGCATATTTGCTAGCACTATTCTCTAATTCCTGTGGAGCTAAACTCATAATGATTTTACCGTTCAATTCAACATTTGATACAGGTTTGAATTACTATGGTGTAAATCTATATTGTGTAAGAAACAAAATAATTTGGACTAAATCTCAAGGTCAATTTAATTGCCATGGATGTTCATATCTTTAACTTTAATTTCACACCCATAGCCAACTCTTCTATAACAGGGTAGTTATTATCTTTTATCATAATCAAAGTTTGTTCTCTCCTAGATGAGTACAATATATGTCCAGGTACAGTAACATACCTAAATTTTTCCATATTAAGTATCGAAGATATAAAAAATTAAAAGCTAAAAACATCGTAGATATTCTTAAGAGATATAATAGAAAACCGTCATCTCAATCTTTTGTGGCAGTAGATTCAAAGTCTGGTAAATCAGGAAATTCTTCTTTGATTTTTTGTTCTGCAATAAGCGACGCCTCATTAATCAGATATGACGCCTTTTCATTTGCGGTTTCAAAGTTTATTATGTAGCTTCCAATTTGACCTGCATCTACAAGAATTCCTCCAATTAGATCAGAAATAGAACCAATCTCATACCTCGATTCAGGTATATATGAAATTAAAAAAGACCGCACATTCTTCACAAGAGCGATCCCAGGACTTAAGATAGATATTAGATCTATGATACTAGATACTTTACTCAATTTGATATTTAAATTCTCAAAAACTACTTTTGATAAACTTACTATCTTGATCAGTTTCCTTATCTGCGCCAAGTTTGATAAAGATATTCTTGAATTTAGAGTATTGTTATCTTTGACTGAAGACAACATGCTTCGAAATGTCTCATAATCTTTTGTTTTGATTTCATTTAAAATGGTATCAAGCTTGGAAACCTGAGAATTTACTTGATCCATGACCGCATCAACTCTCGGCTTTAGGGGGATACTGTATTTGATCGAGATGTCAATATTACTATTAGCCCTATTTTTATCCTCTAATGTCAGCTCCGATTTTACCCATTTTGATTTAACGTGCATTTCTACATATACCTTTTTTGTACCATATCCTTAAAACTTAATACTACATATGTGCTAAATTATTTTGTAACTACAGTAACAGTTGTTCATAGTAACAGCTTAGTATTTTTTTGAATTTTGGCCCAATCTATTTGACTATTACCTTTACCTCTTATGAAAATCACTATTAATACTTTCGATGCGCATGACACATAACAACAACAGCGAACTTGTTGTAAGTTTAGAAGAATTTGGTTTATCGAAATATGAGGCAAAAGCTTATCTTACAATGATTGGCAAAGGTTCACTTGCTGCAAGTGAAATAGCATATTATTCAAATTTACCTCGTACAAAAATGTACCCTACATTAAAGAAATTAGAAAAGAAGAAGTTGTCTGTAATTTGTCGGCAAAAGCCACTCATTTGTAGCGCCATTCCTCCTCAAGAAGCATTCGGCGAGATAGTCGAGCTTCATGAACGAAGATCAAAGAACATGAAAAAAATTGTAGACATAATGCAGAAAATAAATGATGAAGTACAAAACCCCACAGGTTCTGAAGAAAGAAGGTATTGCATTCTTGCTCCAAAATCGGCGTTAGAAAAAGTCAGCAGCCTTATTGCAAGCTCTAAATCTTCTATAAATGCAATACTTGACGTTTGGGGTCTAAGACTAATTTCTCAATGCAAAACATCTCTTCTCAGAGCAATTGATAATAGAATAAAAATTAGATTGATAATCGCGAATCAATGTATTGGAAATGAAAGTCTTATCACATTGCCTGAAGGAATTCATTTGAAAATTGGAGATGTTTTCTCAAATACTATAATTATTGACACCAATAGTATGATATCGATTGACAGTAGCAATGGAAAAGCAGCAGTATTTACATCCATCGATATTTTTGGATTATCACAATTAAGAAATTTCGAGGAAGGATGGAATAATGCAATAGAAATAAACCATCCAATTAATACCGATCCAGATATCATGATGAAGGCAATTCAGTTAACAAAGGCAATTGAAAATGGGTTATCTTCTCACCTATTTGTACATGCTATTAATCCGGGCAATGATTCCCTTGGAATATTCGTCAAATCAATGGAAAAATGCGGCATAAAAATATCAGATAACCACATCCACACAGTACTAAATATAATTGATTTTGCTTTGAGGATGCAATTTTCAGGAAGTTTAAAACATGATAAAAGCAGCAATACAATCATTATTCAATCTAAACCGGACAGTAAACCTGTTTTGCCATGGGCAGTTTTGCTAACTTTATACTTAAAATACATGGGTAATGAGTCAAAGATAATGCAAAGTTCTAAGCAGGGTTCATGTGCTGAAATCATTCACATTAAACTATCAAAACCTATCCCCTGATTACATCAAATGGTTTGATTGCATCGGGTAAATATTCTACCAAGTCAGATGCCGACATATGTAAGCCCATTTTACTATATACCAGATTTCCAGCAACGCCGTTGAAATACACACCCAAAATAGAAGCATCAAATGGCTTTAACTTGGTTAGGAAACCGGCTGTCAAACCTGACAATATGTCTCCGGTTCCTCCTACAGTCATCGCACAGTTATGCACTTTATTTATAACAACCTGCTGGCCATCAGAAATTACGTCAATCCAGCCTTTGAGAACTATTGTAATGCCATATTGTTTTGCAAATCTGTTTACATTCGAAATCCGTTCCTCCTCAGTTGTGCCAGCATCCTCTCCAGAAAAAATTCTTTTATACTCGCCCACATGTGGCGTAATGATTGTGTCAGTTCTTGAAATTTCTTTTAAGACTTCTGGTATAAGAGCGGAAGCATCTAATAATAATCTAGTTCCATCACTTTTTAGCTGTTTTACAAGAGCAATCAAAGCTTCAGGTTTTGATATACTCATGCCCATACCTACGGCAGCGCTATCAGCTCTCTTTGGAAGCATTGCCATAAGCCTATTTGCTGAACCTGTTGTCAATTTATCATCAGGTAGTGGTAGTGCTATGATGTTTGGAGAAGCAGAACGGGTGGCTACAATATTTGATCTTGGAACTGCAGTATATACAAGGTCTGTACCTGACCTTAGAGCAGCCAAAGAGGCAAGTATAGGTGCTCCATGGTATATTCTGCTTCCACCTACTACGAGAACTGTACCGTTGTCACCTTTTTTAGAAGATTCCAAACGCGGGACCATGATTTTTTTTACAAGATTGGTCGTTATTGGAATTTTTTTTGACACTCTAAGCACTCTTTCTTCCTTCTTTTGTCAGAAAATATACTAATACATTAAGTTATAGTTTGTTAAGAGCACAGGTCCATAGTTTTGTTCTTTTCTTCATTTTTGGATCTGCCTCGTTTTATACAAAATACCTAACCAATAGGATTGGATTTGACTGATTTCCATAAATACCATGTCGCAACACTCCTATAGGGTTTCCATGGCTGAGATATTGCTAGCATTTCCGACGGCTTTGGAAGATCTCTAAGAGAATATATTTTCTGCATCGCTTTTCTTACACCTAGATCTGTAACTGGTAAGACATCTAGCCGCCCAAGGCAAAATATCAAAAACATTTCTGCTGTCCATCTTCCAATTCCTTTTACTTGTATCAATTGAACAATAACTTCTTCATCTTTCATCTCAGACAACGTTACAAGATCAAGTTTTCTCTCTGTTACTCTTGCAGATAGATCTTTTATATATTGTATCTTTTTACTTGATAGTCCAATTAATGATTTTAATACTGAATCAGGAGTTGAAAGTATCTGCTCAGGTAAAGGTGGAGAGTCATTGTAATATTTTATAAACCTGCCATAAATGACACTAGCAACTCTTCCAGCAAGCTGCTGATAGATTATTGACTCGACTAAGGACTGAAATGGATCTTTGCGTATTTTGATTGAATATTCTCCAACTGATCTTATTACCTCTTCTAGACATGGATCAGATTGCGATAGATATTTGATAATAACGTCTTCTTCTTGAACACTCACAATAATGCTGCGAATATCATTGTACTTTAAAATTGCTCTGAGTACAGGATCACTCCTCTAATTGACAACATTAGCAAATAAGAAGGTCTCCCATCAGATCGAATGGGATGGGCGATCACTATCAAAGTAGCTATCTTCTTTATCATCTACAAGAATGTCAAATGACTCTATCATTTTGCTAAGTGGGCCAGGGTGTAATAGATCTGGTAAATAGATCATATAGTACTAAATCGGTATTCTTAAGTCCACTAACATATGAAAAATCACGAGATAGAGCAAATGCATCTGAATTCTTATCATAACCTTCCGGGATATTCGTAGTATAGAGATA
>DATDNG010000142.1:0-8500 GCA_036518375.1 Nitrososphaeraceae archaeon
TACCTGTTGTTATAGTACCACTAAGTCCAAATGGATTGCCAATAGATATTACTGGCTCTGCAGTTCTGATATTAGAAGAGTTTGCAATTGGAAGTGGTACAACTTTCTCCTCTGAAAAGTTGTCTGTAATTTGCAGTATAGCTAGATCCGCATTAGGATCTTTTCCTATAACTTTTGCAGAGTATGTATTTCCGTCTACAAATGTCACATCTGCAGCAGTTGCGCCATCTATTACGTGATAGTTAGTAACTATGTGTCCTTGATTATCGTATACAAATCCAGAACCTAACGCTGTACTTTTTCCAGTTGCAGGAACACCGTTTATAATAATGACCTGATTAGGATTAGATTGTGTAGTTGTGATTTGAACTACAGAGTTTTCCACTCTCTTAAAGACATCTGGTAGTGATGTAGATTTCGATGAAGATGATGATGGTTGCTGCTGTTGCTGTTGTTGTTCCATAGTTGACTGCAATGGAAAAATAAGAACGGATGATGACGATACAATTATAGCAGCTCCTATTAATATTACAATTACTTTTCCAATATATCCTATTTTAATTTCATTGGTCATGGAATGCCTATGTCATAGTCACAATGCCTATTAAATACTCTATTATAGGATCAAGATTTTGTTTAAAGCAATGAAGAAAGACTCAAACACCTGTTTGATATTAGAGCGTTACATTATGTTTGGATAGTGTGACTTACATCTAAGAAAAATATGGTTAGCGATACTAATTTTGTATCTCCTACCCACCATATTACTTATTGTTTCTGACCTTCAATTACAATCAAAGATAGTGTAGATTTAATTTTATCATTTGATTTTGCACGAAAGCTTAGTTTCTTTTAACTTGTACATCAGCCCTAACCTTTACAGATAGATCATAATCACCAGAAACTCAGTGAACCTCTATACCTAGTAATTCTTTCAATTTATTAGTAATTCCTTCTTCCTTCTTCAACAAATCTACAATCATATTGATTAACATGTTAGCATCGATATAATGTGTAATAGAAGTATTAATTTAGCATTCTTTTTTGCTAGAGCCAAAAGATCTTGCTATTTTGCACTAATGGCTAACTTTAATTTCCATTAATTACTTTAAACTTTGCATTTATTGCACATATCTAACCTTTCATTCCAGTTATAACCCATTGTTTTATGAAGCCTTTTTTTAATATGAGATCATAGATAGTGATTGTATGAAGGAATCTTACCATTGCTCGCGTTGCAATAAGGAATTCATAGATAAGGACATGGCTAAGGATCATGTCAAATCTACAGGTCATGAAATTATTGAACGGACATTGGAGAAATAGATGGTTTATTATATAGAAACTCTACAGTACGCATATCAGCTGATACAGCTGATAACTTTCCATTAAATGACAATATTTATCTGTCATTTGAACTTACCTATATAATCTGAATTGCTTCGAATGCTGCAAAAAACATTTTATTTTTAGCAATTGAAGAATCATCGCTAGTAGATACTTTACAATATAAGATGCAGGCAGGGTGGTCATTCTTTTTCTATAGCGAATAAAAATATTGTAAAAGATCTATTAATTACCACAATTATTAACCTGATTGTCAACTACAGCAGTATAACATCTAAATTAGCTATTGATATTATCTTCTGCTATGAACAAAAGGACCAAACAGAAGGATGTCAGAAGTAAAATGATTTTTTCCAAAGGTATGATAATAATGATTGCTGCAGCAGTGGTCATTGTATCTGTTATTGTTTATTTTGGAATGCGCTCTCTCATTCCAGTAAATGGTAATTCGCCAGTTTTTGCCGCTCCAACAAATACTTTTATTAAGGCTACATATTCACCGCAATCAGGCTATACATTTACTAGCCAATCCACCAGTAGCGGCAGAAATAGTGTACCGGTAGGTTACAACAGCCCAACAATTACCTTAAAACAAGGAGAGTTAGCATCAATCCACCTGATTAATGAAGACACCAATTCAAAACATAATCTTAACATAGATGCATTCAAAGTACATACAAACAACTTAGGATATTTTCAATCCCAGAGTATCTTGTTTGTGGCGAACAAGGCAGGGTCTTTTCCATATTATTGTACCATACATCCAGAGATGAAGGGAGTTGTAATAGTTCAATAAATATAGTAAAGCATTAAAAACCAATGCAACTATATTTACAATAAAAGTACGAGCGGCATATATATTTTTCTTTAAACCACTTTAATAATCATTACCTATATAGGTTAGTTAGTAGTGTATAGTACTGTTACATGAGCGATGAGGAAAAGAAGCTCAGTATTTCTCGTCATAATATACTAAGTTTGGTTGATAGCTTTATAGATCAAATATTTCAAATAAGAAAAACCCTGCGCGGGGTTTCTATTTCCGCCATAATCTTAGCGCCTCTTGCAATTGCACTTTCTATTTACTTATTACTAAATCCTTCATTCTTTGCAGTTCTTGAAGTAGAAGATGAATTTGGGTTCATCCTCAGCATATTATTGGGTGCAGTTATTATTATCTCCTCAATATGGATTGTAACTGGAATTAGGCAATATAGGTTGGTTGATTCTTGGAATAAAAGATACAATGAATATATAAACGACAAAGAGGAAATAGACAGAAAGATTGTATCACGATATGGTTTAGATAACAATAATAAGAGTTAAGAGCCCTTAGCTAACTGCCCATTCTCTTCTTTAGCCGGCATATCCATATCAATAGTACTTTTTCTTCTAGGAAACATCTTCTCATATGGATCCAATATGCTTCTACAAAATTCTATCCCTTTTTGGGTAGGCCTGTAGACTGTAACCATCCTCTTTCCAAATTGTATTTCACCTCTACATATTAATTCATTTAATTCCAAATCATCAAGAATGGATTTATGCTTTTTCAAGTTCAATCCACAGAAACTTATTAAACTAGTCTGGTTCAGTTCTCCATATTCTACAAGTTTTAGGATTATATCTTTAACAATATAAATTCTGTCTCGATATGACGCCTGAGAACCAGACATTGATTAACTGACTGAGGATAATTATGGATATTATAATATTAAGTTAACACTTCTGGCTATTCATTATTATTATTATTCACTTCTTTTCTCTAAGAAGTACTTATATATAGTGTCGTATACGACAGGGAATTTCCATACGCCAATAAATTCACAGTTGAATTTCCAATAAAGGAAACTGTTGAGTGGTCTGGAGTAGTCTTTGTCAGGTTACGGATGTAGTATCAATGGGCTTTAGGATTACATAGGCGTAAAGCCGCAAGTGTTTAGAACGGGATTAGCACATAGAAGATTATGAGGTTATTTTGCCAAATATAAAATAACATGAGAAATTTTACGTGCTAACAAACATATTTTTCACTTTTGTTCTTAGTTTTTCCAAATTTTTATGACAACCACAACATAAAGAGATTCCATTATCCAAACTCCATATTTCTTTGTATGTCAAGGCTTGCTTTATAGTTGCAATATTATTTTCTTTGCAGATATCATTGAATGATTTAGCATGATGTACCTCTAGTCTTACTTTTGTTGTCTTTGATATTTGCAGTACACATTCGACATTTGAAATTATCTCGCTTTAATATTGCAATGCGCCAGTTTAGATATTCTGTTGTATTTCTTATTTTCAGTTTTAATAGTGGATCTGATAGCTCAGTGTCAGGCTGATCGTCAGATAGATTACTTGTATTGGCAATAACAATATCCTCAACTCCTTGTATGTCTATTTTATGTAGATTGATACTTGCCATATGTTGATTTAGCTCTTTCGTTGCAATCTTTTCAAGGGATTGTATTGCCATTGCTTTAATAGTAAAATAATCTAACGTTTTGTCTACATTGTATGTGTTATCTTTTTTATTGGGAAGCATTTTAAATTGTTCTTTTCCCTTATTGTTATTCCATAGTCTCAGTCTGTATGTCTCTTGTTCTTTCTTCTCTTAATTCCTCATACCATTTTCTTCTTCCTTTCTTCTTTTTGATATTACTACTATATACAGTCCTATCAAAGCCAAATAATCCTAGAACTGTCTCTGCAGCATCAAGTATCATTTCTCTGTACTTTTCTTTGTCATACTGGGACAGATATTCTGCTGTGCATTATCTATAGCTATAGGTACCACTCTACATAAAGGGTTGTTATGCTTTGAATTGGTACAGATATACTGAATAGTATCACCTTTCATAGTATGCTTTACCTGTGTGATTGCTTAACTGAATAGCAGCATACACATGAGGAAACAAACTCTTGTACTTTGCTATGTCCTGTCTAAGTAACTTGGATATTACAAGGTCTTGCTGTTGAAGGTCATCACCAGTCATAATTTTATCTATAGTTGAGTGACAAGCAAAAGAGCATCTTCATATCCCTTCTTTACAACTTGATCTGGACCTTTGCAGTTAAATAGTGTGTATAGTAGCTGTGTTTGAAATTGTTTTATAAAATTAGGTGTGTCATGTCTTCTTATCTCTATACATCGTTTATTCGTTCAGTAGGCCAGGGATGGAAGAAAAGGTGTGAATGGTTCTTGATAGGGACCAACACTCATAAGGTTTGCAGGCCAACCAATTTGAAATCCAGTTTCAAACAACCATTTAATTATTTCATAGTTCCGGCCAGGAACAAAGAAACCAGGACCAAGAATTGTAGATGCATTAGCAATCAGCATCTTTAGGTCCTCATTTGACTTTGCAACTGCGTGGCAAAGTATTCCTATACCTGCTGCGTAACCTGTTATGACGCCATCTCGTTCTATCATGGTGGCAACACCTTGGTCTTTCGCTTGACGCAACTCCATTTCTCTTGAAAATCCATATGATGACTTGCAAAGCTCATTGCACATTGAAACATCATTGTCATCGCGAACTAAGCGGATATTATTATTATCACCTCGTGTATTATTATTATTTCCAGCTTTCCTTTGTAGCTGTCCTTGTATCAAAAATAATGGCTCACGAAGTATGAATCCACATTTTGTATACAATACAAAGGAACGGATGTGACTTGGTGATTGTACTAATCTAATCTGATCATAATTTTCTTTACGGGCGTGAGTAGTAGCAGCATCCATCAATTTTCTACCTACTCCGCCACCGTGTGCAGAAGGATGGACTGTTAGTGGACCTATTACTGCCACAGGTGAAGGAGGAAATTTATGAAGGAATATGCTTCCTAATATCTTACCTTGCCGCTCTGCTAAAACTCCCCATGAATTTGGATTGCCAAGCAGCATTTTGATAAGTCCTACGCCGAATTCTTCGGAAGGCTGTTCACAAGGATAACCGTGAGTTGAAGAGATAGCTTTATGTGCTTCGTATCCAATCTTGCCGCAGATCTCCGCATCATTTTGCTCTATAGGCCTGACAATCAAACTCATTTTATGAATATGAATGCCCAAGAGATCATTTCTATAAAACCATTTCTATTCTCATAACATAGAATATTGAATATATTATTACCACAGGTTTCTTGAATCGCAGTCACTATATTGTTGACCAGTCTTTCATGATCGAATTATGTTTGAGCTTGAAGGACAACTATTTATGGCATTGAACGGCGGTCCGGTTTTCAAATTCTCACCAGCCATATCATTTTTCGTGAACTGGAATACACAGGAGAAAATAGATGAACTTTGGAAAAGACTCTCGCTCGCACACATATGCTAATAGATGAAGCTATTGATCAGTATGCGTCTAAAACATCAGTAGCGTCCTCATTACCTATGTTACCATTTAAGGATAAGTATTAACAACAAAAATCATGTCCTTTATAATACAAACAACAATCACATACATATTACGTGAAGATATCCAGCCTGTGGATTGACAAAGGTGTCGTACGTTGGATATTGACATGAATCAGTTTGAAGAAGGCATAAGACATATAGATGCTAGAAGAATGAAGATGATATAATATGTCAAGGTCCAAATAGCAAGCGTAAATCCATTACGTACCTCCATTGCCTGCACCCTATGATATTGAGATAATATCAGTTTCCGGGAACCTATGATTACTAGGGTATAGATTACAGATATACAAGACTATAATGCGTTATTCATTATTATTTTTCTTTAATAGTCTTTTTTCCATTTCTTCTTGCTGCTCTGGTGTTGCATGTATAGTTTCCAGTTCCGTGACTTTGGGTATTTTTCGTTCTACTGGTAATGATAGCACAAAATCAAGAGCATCTTTAGAGATATGTGGGTTTTCTTCGAGTATTCTTCTCTTAGCTTCTTCACGTTCCTTCACGACTTCTATCCTGTCTTTTTCGCTGCTATCACTGTTGGTCAAATTCTTCTCTTCACTTCTCTTTACCTTTTCCCACTACAATCATGTATTTGCATAAAGTGTTTGTCGGCCTTAATTTTACAGTTTCTACATGCCCAAGTATCAGTAGCGATTAATAGCATAAAAAACAATGATACTTATTATAAATAAAGCAAATACCTCCAGCTACAATTCCTTTCTCTCACGCGTAGTAGGAATGAGATCGACCAATAGATCGTGTTATTGTAATATAGTTAACCATGTTAAGGAATCTATTATATCTAGGTTTACAACAAATAATCATTATTATTCCTATGTATATAAAACAAGAACCAACAGAAATGGTCACACGATCACCTTCATCATATCTTATAATTCTGTTTGTATTAGTATTATTTTCTTCGTTGTCAATTGCTACTATTATACTGTTATATAATCCTCAGATAGCTGCGGCGCAGCCTTCCGAACATAAGGAAACCAAAAGCAATTTCCTGATATATGAAAACCCTATCCACGAAATAAAGATACAGTATCCTGTTGGTTGGAAAAAAATAGAATCCCAAGGTTTTGAAGTAAACTCTGATAGACATATTGTTGAATTCAAATTGCTATCAGAAAGTCATTTACAGAAAGAAGACCTTGCAGCCCTTCATATATACATTCATAATTTGCCTTCCCCTAACTTATTGGGTCAATTTGCTAGGTTTTTTGATAGATCATCTCAAAAAACTGCGCTTGAGGGCTTTGTTCTTTCACACTTTACATCTATATTAACAAAAAACTTACCTAATTTTGATTTTATAAAGTCAGAGTCTGATGCAATCGCTACCCTTGCAGGGAATCCTGCACATAAAATAGTCTACAAGTATAAGAAGGGACAGGATGATATTAAAGTCATGGAGACTTTAACAGTAAAATACAATAAAGGGTATATCCTCATGTATACTGCAGAGGCATCAAAATATTCTGATTACTTGCCTACAGTACAAAAAATGATGGATTCGTTTGAAATCAAATAAGTAATGGATAGACAACAAATTTATCTATTAATAGTATCTTCAACTTTAATCTTACAGCCAAAAATATTTTCTATTTATATCGACTATATAGGTTATCAACTATATGCATGACATAAACCACATCATCATGCATAACAATAATATTACTATTTTTTTATTCTACAACAGTAAATAAAATAAGAAGACATAAAGATCAAAATGCAATTTATGATGATAAGTACTGTGACTTTTGTCATCTGATAGATTATGAGTAGTAGTGAGATCTTAAAATATGGCATTTTTAATAGGAGTTTCATGGCAAGAGTTGTTGTAGGAAAAACTTCTGATATTAGTGAAGGAAAATTAACTCATGTAACAGCAGGTGGAAAAGAAATTCTAGTTACAAATGTAGAGGGAAACTATTACGCTATCAGTGATATTTGCAATCATGCTGGAGCTGAGCTACATGAAGGCGAACTTAATGGTAAGGAATTGACCTGTCCTTGGCATGGTGCAAAATGGGATGTCACAACAGGTAATTTAATATGGTTCCCACAAAAATTAAAGCCAGAACAATCTTTCAAAGTTAGTATAGAAAAAGACACGCTATATGTAGAAATCTAGCCATCACCGGCATGGCACTGACAGTATCACGTTAAAGTGTTTAGTTATCCTGGTTATGTCATTAACAGATACAACTATAATATATGTAAAATTAGGTTTTAACAGAGTCCTGATTATTAATAAGTGATTTAGCTAAAACCCTGATATTTGAGAATTTTTGTTATTTTGTTTGATATCAACATCTAAAGTAGGTAGACTACTTATTTTTTATCTCTTACAATTCCAAATTAGTCGTTAATACTACACAACCTTTGCAAGATACATTCCTACATCCTTACTACCAATACTGTATAATTGGGGGTCAGTGTATGTTGACTATTTAATAACCTGGGTGGTACAAATGTCTACCAAATCCTGCAGTAACTGTTCAATATTCCTTCTAAATATATGCCATC
Source organism: Nitrososphaeraceae archaeon (assembly GCA_036518375.1). GTDB lineage: Archaea > Thermoproteota > Nitrososphaeria > Nitrososphaerales > Nitrososphaeraceae > Nitrososphaera_A. The sequence goes on from DATDNG010000142.1 coordinate 8,306, forward strand.
ATGGTTGATAGGTTCCTGATAATGGTTATTTAGAATATTAATATAAATGGACGTATCATGTACTGTAATACCCATCACCAGTATTTTCATTATCTAATTAATTCAATCTAAGTTTTGCTAATGAACAGATATTGCACCTATAACTTTTCCATTACAGACTCTACTTTTTTTTCGAGGCTAATAGATCTATCTAGC
>DATDNG010000143.1:0-7488 GCA_036518375.1 Nitrososphaeraceae archaeon
GCCTGTGAACTCGCATGTAATGAAAGAATCAGTTAGTTTTGTATATGATAAGTTTTGATAGAGTTCGTAGTTTGAAATGAGAAATTAGTATTGCAAAATATATTTATGCAATATTATTGTATACAGTATAGAAATCCTGCCATTGATAATTGCAACGCACTTCCCTACCAAGAACAACCTCAGATGAAGTTGAACGACAGAGGTCCGTTAGTATATTTATTTCTTCTACAAGGTTAGTAAACCACAGTAACTATGCCTATCCTAGGAAGAATCCGTATCTGCTAGGAGAACTAACAAGCTGGCCATGTTGTTATATATATCTGATAGTTGATTGTTTATGAAATTTTGTAGCATTATTGCTATTTTCTATTCTATTTGTCCGCCGAACAATTTCATCTCCAGTCATTTAGGCGAAAATTGTAGCATACAAAATTATTCTTCTACAAAGATCATAATGCATCATGTCTTTATAGACCTTGAGTTTACCGCAGTTTCAATCCTTCGTTTATCTTTTGTAATCCATGAGACCCTAATCAAGCCATATATTTCCAGATCGAGTAAAATCTTGTTTAAGTCCGCCTCGTTCAAAGATATAGCGTCTTTACTTAATGCATTTACCAGATCCGAATCTGTTATGTTACCTGCTTGCTTTACTTTCTCATAAATAAGGTTGCGTAAAGGATACTTCATTGTATATACTAATAACTACATGTTGATAACCTTATATCAACTCTTTTTCATCCATAGAATACTTTGTCTATAGGTTTCGGCAATGCGTATGTAACATTCTTCTTTATAGATTCGTACCAGTCTTCTACATCCTTAGTTATCGATGGTTTTACCATATGCAATGATTTAGCGAAGTCACCTTTACAAACAATATCTGCTTTACGTCGCATAGCATTAACTGCTGCTTCTCTGCATAGTGCAACAAGATCCGCACCACTAAATCCTTTTGTAGATTGTGAGATATCATATAAATTTACGTCTTCTGCAAGTGGCATGGAAGAGGTCAATATTTGCATAATTTCAAGTCGTGCTTTATCTTCAGGCGGACCAATATACAGTATCAAGTCTAGTCTTCCAGGACGGAGTAATGACGTATCTATAAGGTCAGGCCTATTAGTAACACCGATTACTATTACATCAGAGCTGCCTGAATCATCCATTTCGGTTAGAATCTGCGAAAGCACTCTTTCATTGCCAGAGACATCATCATCACCTCTAGGCCTTGCAAGAGAATCAAGCTCATCAAAAACAACGACACAAGGTGAAGAAGACTTTGCCTTTCGGAATATTTCACGTATTGCCTTCTCAGATTCTCCAACCCACTTGGATAGTATCTCAGGACCGCGGACAATTATTATATTAGCATTACTCTCCGTTGCCAAAGACGTTGCGATTAACGTCTTTCCGCAGCCAGGAGGACCAAACAATAGTGCTCCTCTTGGCGGTTCTATTCCCATTTTGCTGAAACTTTCTGGTTCCTTTATGGCAGTGATAAGGTTATCATACAGTGTTCGTTTTGCATCATATAATCCACCAACATTATTCCACCGAACATGTGCAACTTCGACATAAAATTCTCTCATTGCAGTAGGGATTATTTCTTTCATTCCTTCTTTGAAATCTTTGTTCGTGATCTCAATTTTCCCTAAAGTATCAGGAGAAACCTTCTCTCCTTCTAAATCAATTTCAGGTAAATAACGTCGTAGGGCTTTCATAGCAGCTTCCCTACACAAAGCTTTGATATCAGCACCAGTATATCCATGAAGTTCAGACGCTAGTTGTTGGAGATCAATATCTTCTCCAAGAGGCATCCCTCTGGTATGAATTTGAAGAATCTCCAATCTTCCCTCCGCATTTGGGACACCTATTTCTATCTCTCGATCAAATCTTCCCGGACGCCTCAGAGCGGGATCAATACTTTCAGGCCTATTCGTAGCCCCAAGCACTATCACATTCCCTCGCTCTGACATACCATCCATTAGAGAAAGTAACTGTGCAACAACCCTTTTTTCGACATCGCCAAAAGCCTCTTCTCTCTTGGGCGCTATGGCATCAATTTCATCAATAAATATAATGCTCGGGGCAGAATCTCTTGCCTCTTTGAATATATCTCGCAGTCTTGCTTCTGTTTCACCATAATATTTATTTACGATTTCCGGACCATTTATAATATAGAAGTTTGCTTCTGATTCTGCCGCGAGTGCCTTAGCAATTAGCGTTTTCCCACAGCCAGGTGAACCGAACATAAGTATGCCGCTATGAGGTTCAATGCCAAGCCTAGAGATTACTTCAGGATGTCGTAAAGGTAATTCAACAATTTCTCTTAGGCGTTTAATCTGTTCTTTCAGTCCACCAATCTCCTCATATGTCACTCGAGGTTTTTTATCAACAACGATTTCCGACAATATGTGTAACTTAGTTGAGAGTTCAATTTTTACAATAGAACGGGGCGATAATCTTTCGATTCGGAAATCTATTGGATTACCCAAAATTACTACAGATATTTCGTCGCCTTCATTAACTGGAAAACCCCTAAGTCGATTTTTTACAAATTCGCAAAATTCTTTATCGACAGTAATGGTGCTATTTACCAAAGGCATCAAAACTGCAGTTCTAGCAGTTTTTGTTTCAATCCTTCTTGCAATCAAGAGATCGTTTAGACCCACACCCGCATTCTTCCTTGTCTGACCATCCATTCGAATAATGTTCGTCTCTTTTTCTTCTTCATCAGAAGGCCAAGCAGTTGCTGCAGTATGGCGTTTGCCAATTAATTCAATAACTTCACCTGCCTCAATCCCCAATATCTGCAAGTAAACAGGATCAATTCGTGTTCTACCTTTGCCTATATCTCTATGTTTTGCTTCGGCCACTCTTAATTGGATTTTTGGTAATGATGATTCATTACCGGATCCATTAGAGTTTTTCAAGTCTTACCTCCAAGAGCTTGGCAGTTGATCTTTATCACCCTGCTGTACAATTTTTATGTCATTTTTACAAATTGTCTGCTTACGTTAATTGTTTCTATTTCACCAACGCCCTCTGTCTTTTTTATTGAATCTTCGAGCTTGTCAATTTGACCCTCTTCATCATCTATTAGAAAATCACCAATAATTGCCTGCAAGCCAAAAGCAATAGGTTCTTTAGCATGGGCCTTAAGTTCCATACCTTTTGGAATTTTGTTTTTTAAACCAATTATTATATTATCCAAATTAGAATCCGCTTCGGCCGGCAGAATTCTAATCCTTGCAACAACGCGCGAAGCCATTCCTATGGGCCCTCAAACCCACATCCTATACATTTGTAACTTCTAGCAAATTCTCTGCAGCTTTGACATCGCCAAATCAGAACATAGCCGCAGTTAGGACAATAATATTTTACGCATTCATCATTAGGCATTATAGGTCTGCCACATGATGTGCAAATAGGCAATTGCAATGGTTTTGACATATATAGATACCTTGAAGATTGATATCCGAATTTATATCTTGCTTAGAAATTAATTAAACGCCTAATTTCATTATCAAATATGGTTTTTGCAATCTTCACGCCCATTGTACTATTCAATATCTTTGATACAGCCGTTGAATGAAAATCAAAATCTCCAGTTTTGGACAGATCATCAATCTCCCCCTTAGAAATTGTTGAAACTAACTTATCTATAGCCTTGTTATCTAGTCTTTCTAACACTTTTCTAAGAAGAAGCATCTTATCAAATTCGCTTTTGAAAATTGAAAACCAATTTTTCTCATAATAGTACAAGTTGCGGTCATTTTTTTCTATGGATTTTGTTAGTGCTTTTCCAGCCAATATACCACCAATGCCACAAGTGTATATCCCTCCTGCAGTAGTTGGTTTGGTCTGACCTGCAGCATCGCCAACCACCATACTGCGATCGATAACGAAATGTTCTAACGGACCCATGATCCAAATCGGAGCATATACTTTCCGAACTATAGAATATTTTTCTCCTTTGTCTTCCATGTATGATTTTAAGGAATTTGCAGCATTAATTGATCTCCCTGCAACACCAACCTTCCCCTTTCCTGAACCGGTAGGAATAATCCATGCAAAGAAGCCAGGATATCTTTCTCTGTCAAACCTTATCTCAATGGTATTGCGATCGATCCATGGAGCATATACTTCATACTGAGCGGATTGCAATAATCCTTGTCTATTATGCTTAATTAATGATCCAATTCCCCTTGCATCTATGAAGTAACTGCATGTCAGCAGACCTTCAGACGTTTTTATGAGGTAATAGCTGTTATCACTATTGCTATTGTCAGTGTTATTTTTTTTGGCAATGGAATGCATGGAACATTTCGTTCTAATTTCTGCTCCGATCTTTTGAGCTTGGAATGCAACCTGTTTATCAAATGTACGCCTGTCTAGAACAACAACCTTTTGTTTTTCTGCATTTAGTTCGAATGATTTTGAAGGAGAAAATATTTTTGCATATTTGATACTATTATTCTCAATAGCATTACTTGAAGGCATTATGCCAAGATTCTTTATTCCGCTAGTACTTACAAGTCCGCCGCAATGTTCCGGAGTACCAATTTCTGCGTCCTCTTCAAGGACAACTACAGAAAGTCCAGCTGCTGCTGCTTCTCGAGCAGCCAACAAACCAGAGATACTACCTCCAGCTACAATTATATCATAGTAATCTACCATCTTGACATATAGGAGTTTACTTCTTAGTTTATTAATTAAACCCTAGTGAATGCTAGTTATCGTTATCAATATAGGACATGATCACGGTAGCCCATACACTTATGGACGTTGAACAGACAAAACATAAAGGCTTAACGGGTATTAAATAGCTCTGAATAAGATGCTCATAAAAGACGCCTCTGAAGAACTTATGAAGGGTTGGAAACACGCTCAAAGTCGAAAGCAATCTAGAGTTAGAACTCCCAAATCTGTCTGACTCAATAGACAATTCACAATATAATTAAAATCGCTTTAGACACAATAGGACAACGATAAACGCCAGAAAGATAGTTGTTACCGATTGTCTTCACACGTCCAGACTATTTTAGAAGAAGAGAATCTAGTAGGTTTTCAACGACTCATCTCCTTAAGACTAAAAACTTTGTACTGTATTCAGGCAAATGGTTACTGCTGTGTGATATTTTCATACATGGAACTGTAAACACAGTGGGGAATTTCAAATTCATATTTGTGGCATATAATGGGTACTCAAAATCGTACGTCTTAGGAACGGTCATATAGTTATTATGTTTGTTACTATGCATGAGTGAGAGCTCAGATGTAAAGTACTTAGTACCAGTAAAACAAGTAGAAAAAACAATCAAGGCATCTGATGAGGCAAAAGCTGAGTTACAAAGCGTTGGGTTAATGGATGAAAAAGGTAGACTAAAGATAAAAGGAGTTAGCCCAAAAATGATTAAGCGTATGAAATTGGAGGCGGTTGACTGTCCTGTACTTAATAAACAGATAGGATTCATACAATGTTACGTATGCAAAAACTTTCACAGTAGAGTAACTGGTCAAGTATATTGTAAAGGCGAACCTCTATAATATATAGAATCATTAAAAACTAAAACTTGATAAAGCGAATAATTCTCCGTGTCAATAATATTGAATTCTTTAAAACAAAATGGAATAAATGTAAGAAAGGATGTGAGTTTTAGCGATTGGTATATCCAGGTGGTTTTAAAAACAGAGCTTGCAGACTACGCCCCTGTCAAAGGTTTCATAGTTCTTCGACCCTATGGCTATAGCATATGGGAATCCATTAGATCTATTTTGGATAAAAGGTTCAAAGAAACGGATCATCAAAATGGCTTTATGCCCACGTTGATCCCTGAGAGTTTACTTTCGCGTGAAGAAAAACACTTTGAGGGGTTTACTCCTGAAGTTTTTTGGGTTACAAAGGCAGGCAATAATGAACTCTCCGAGAAGCTTGCTTTACGTCCTACATCTGAAACACTTGCATATCCTATCTTCTCGAGATGGATCAGCAGTTACCGCGACCTCCCCATGAAAATTAATTTCTGGAACTCGGCTTTGCGGGCAGAGATAAAATCAACTAAGCCATTTGTTAGAACCTCTGAATTTCTGTGGCAAGAGGGACATACCGTTCACGCTACCGAAAAAGAAGCAGAACAGGAAGTTATGTTAATCTTGGAGATTTATCGTGAGTTAATAGAAGATCATCTATCCATTCCATTATTAAGGGGATTTAAGAGTGACAAAGAGAAATTTGTTGGCGCGAAATATACCACGACCTTGGAAGGGTTAATGGCAGATGGGAAAGCTTTACAGATGGGCACCTCACATCATTTAGGGCAAAACTTTTCAAAGCCTTTTGAAATAAAATATTTAGGAAGGGACAATCAGCAACACCTTGCATGGCAAACCTCTTGGGGCATCTCTTGGCGGTTGATCGGAGCATTAATAATGGTTCATGGCGACGATAAAGGGCTTGTCCTTCCGCCCAGAATTGCCCCTATTCAAGTTGTCATCGTACCGATTTTTAGAGATAAGGATGCTAAATGGGTTATATCGAAAGCAAACGAAATTGCATATGACTTGAAAAAATCAGATATTAGAGTATATGTTGACCATCGAGAGGAATACACGGCAGGATGGAAATTCAATGAATGGGAGATAAAGGGTATACCTCTTAGAATTAATGTTGGAATGCGAGATATTGAAAATGATCAGGCAGAATTAGTTAGAAGAGACACGTCAGAGAAATCTTTTGTAAAACGTGCTAATTTGACTCGATCTGTAATTTCAATTTTGGAACAAATTCAAAATAATTTGCTCCTTAGAGCCAAGAAGCAACTGGAAGACAAAATAACTGAAGCCGCAAACTATGATACTCTAAAATCTGTTCTTGATAAGAAAGGTGGATTTGTCTCAGCAGGATGGTGTGGAGATCAAAGGTGCGAAGATATAATAAAACAGGAAACAGGAGCAGATATCAGACTAATTCCATTTGAAGGTCGAGAAGCTTCAGAGTCCAAAGTCTGTATTTATTGTAGCAGGCCTTCGAAGAAAACGGCTATTTTTGCAAGGGCTTATTGATTGATACCAGAAATTTTGGTTCTGTTGAACGATCTTAGTTTTTGGGCAATGTTATCGAAGTTGTGTTGGTAGAATGAAAAGTCTAGATTTATCAAGTATCTTCTTTTCGTTGTTTGTTCACCAAACATTAGTGATGTAGATCTGTTCAAGCTCTGTTGTACGACTGATAGTGTTTGAATTTGTTTCTGGCAATGAACTGCAGAAGCCCAGCGAAAAGGATAATATGCCGATACTTCTATAGAAGCTAAATTTTATAATATCCATTGCCATTTGTAAAATGAATGTATTTAAATCACAGCGAAAATATAAGTGATAGGTAATATGATGATGGGTGGGAATTGAGTAATAACAAGGATTTTCTGTTACAACAGTTGATGTGGATTGGTATTTCACTTGGCATTAGTCTTGCTATTTCATTAT
>DATDNG010000144.1:0-13251 GCA_036518375.1 Nitrososphaeraceae archaeon
CCTACTATAGCGAGGGCTTCACAAGGATCAGATGCTATTATGAGTGATCCGGTACTTTTGTTCGATAACTTGTCTGGAAGATGGTTTGCTTCCATCTCTGATATAACCATACACAGTATTCGCGTAGCTGTTTCTAAAACAGATGATCCTACGGGAGTCTGGAGAATTTACAATGTTCCTTTTGGGCTTCAATCCAATAATTGCTCTGATCAACCATTCATTGGGTTAAGCAAAGATAAGTTTGTAATTACCGTTAATAATTGGGATAATGATTGTGACTGGCGTTCAGATAACCGACCGCCTAAATTTATGGGAGTTCAATTTACGGCAGCAGATAAGGCAGATCTGCTCATTGGATCACGATCTGTGAAATCTATCCAATCTGAACCACAGCTAACTCATTTTTCATTACATCCTGCAATCACTTTTACCCCTACAACAACGTTGTTAATAGTGACTGCTGGTGATTTTAGTCATAACAATGTTCAAGCCCTATATATTGACGGACCCTCTTTATACCATTTACAACTTGAGTTAATATCATATGGTATTCAAGATACTCATGTAGCACCAGATGGCATTCAGCCTATGGTACAAATTGCTAGACAGATTACTAAAGTAGGAGAACAACAACCTAAGGTCAGCACAGGAGATGCTCGTATACAAAATGCTATTTGGTACCAGGGAAAGCTTTGGATTGCATTTAACGATGGCTGTTTTATCTCTGGAGATACAAAGAGTCGCTCTTGCATACGCTTGATACAAATTGATACAACCATAGGTAAAGTAATACAAGATGTCGACATCGGTGCCCTTGCATCCTCTCTGTACTATCCTGCTATTTCTATAAGCAGAAACGGAACTTTGGGTATTATCTTTGGATATTCTTCACATTCTGTTCATCCTAGTCTTTTAGTTTCAACAAGATCGTCATCTAACCATGAACTTAACTCAATAAATATGCCACAGTACTTGAAATTAGGGACAGCAAATGAATTGTCTAATAGATATGGTGACTACTTTGCAGCATCATCTGATCCATCAAATAGTTCTGTAATTTGGGTAGCAGGCGAATATCATTCTGTGGCAACTTGGTCTACTTACATAGGTGGATTGAATACTGGAACGACAGTCTTAAGCAAGATGGCAGTAGAGGAAAAGTAAAGAATACTAGTAATCATCATTTAACGCTATCGTAGGATTTTACATTGAAGTTTACATTACTTATTTATTTATAAGACAAATTGTGGTGGTACTAAACCATTTGCTGGCAAGACTCGACAACTCACTGACTCCATGTCGCTCTTGTATCCCCGTTAGGTCCATATTTTATCATTAAACCAAAGAATTTGCTGATAAAATCTAAGATGGTATTGACATCAGCGGCAGCGGAGCAAGAGGTCGCGTTGAAAGCAGCCATAGCTGTAGTTCTCAATAAACCAATAGATAGTAAGTCAGTATTATTATTATTTTTGGTAATATAGGAATAAGTGGATAACTACCTAGAAAATCTATAGATTGACTACTACATGCCTGCACAAACGTCATCATCATATACTTACAAGCACTGTTTAATAGAAAATGTCTACTGATTAACTTTATACTTCCATTGGATGTATAGGGAAAGATGATCTGAAAGGTCAACGTGTTCGTTTCAAAGGTAATAGCAAATACAATCAAAGGCCGTGTATCGAATACTATGTCGCTTTCAATTAACGCAAATCAGCATTATAAATGAAGATTTTTAAATGGTCTGGAGAAGTACTATATTATTGTGAACAATGCTTGAGTATATATGATCTGTGCCATTATTCCATTTTTATAGTCACAATTAACGTCCTCTTCTTTCTTCGCTCTCTTGATTCCTTATAACCATTCGATAAGTACTTAAAATTCCCATAAACATAAAGCCAAAAATCCAAAACTACAGCATGGAGCGTCCTTTGTTATTATTTTCTCATAATATTACTCGCTTATATCTTTTCGTTGAATTTCTAAATGAAGCGCCGCAGAGTTTTCGTGTTGCGATTCAGCATTAGCATATATCAAGATAAAAGAAAATATATCAAAATATTAATGACACCCGACTAGCTCTCAAAGACATGTGGCTTTCCTATCAAGACAGCTTTCAATAAGTTCCAAAGCAGCCTCTTGGTTTGCCCTTACCACCATGTGAGTAGACTACTCCAAGGTTCTATCGAACTGGAGTTACCTATTTCTCTTAATACATGGCGACAACTCATCATTTCTATGGACACAATAGGCCTTTACCCATTGTGCAGATTCTGAATGATGGATCGTTCTTCTCTTTTGGCTAGTCGGATGTGTATTGTTAGTAGGGATCTCTCTATTTATGGTTTTAAGTTTAAAGTAATTGATAAGGATATTGAAAATCTTAGAGATAGATGATCCTGTATATATGAATTTAGCATATATGTGTAGCGAAAAAAGCTATAGTGTTGCAATATACCAGATAGATAGAATATGTATAATGCATTTCTATCTTATTCTATTCGTTTATTTATATTCTGACCTTGCTTGAGATAGTTCTATGTATTTCTGCTGTGCTTATATGATTCTATCAGCAATAACATACCTTATTCCCATTTTTGCCTCACTCAATTTATTATAAACCATATTTTAAACAAAGCTTCTACTCTTCTTTGGACTTTACTATAGTTATCCTCACTCTGCACTTGTTCTAAATATCCTAATTAAACCATTATCTTGATTAACTATCTGGTGAATCATTACCGTTAGCCATGTATTTTTTCTCCTCCTCTCGCATATATGTAATTGTCATAAACCTTATTATGCATATGTTAAACTAGCAATGACACAGACCAATAATAACAAAAAGCCGTTTCCAAAAGTACCCGATGAGACAATAGTTAAACCAGAAGAAGAAAAACCAGTAGAAACCGCAATAGCACCAGAAGGAGTAGATAGTAAAGATGAAGCAGAATATGAACAAATGAAGTCTGCAGAGCATGATATGGATGGAGATGATAATCCAGACTTAGATCCAGAAGTCTAGATACAAAATAATCTATTGTATAATGATGTTATTATTCAGATCAAATCACTTACTTTTTTACCTCTCATAAACAAATGATAACTTTACACCATTGTGTATTTTGTAATATTTCATGTATTTGGATCTACCTGTGACAATCTTGTCTAAAACGAGGGCTTGTGTATGACCTCTTGTAATTCAAGATTACTTATCTATTTTCGAAACACAATAAGGCCCAAAGCCTTTTGCAATTAATTGTACAGTTGACTTCTTTTATATGCATAACAGATATCAGATCGTATTAAATAAAATAATATATATTAAAGAGAAACAATTTGTCACACTGGATTCATTTAGTCAAAGGGCCATCGATGGTCTCTTTAGAAGGAATTGGCCATGTATTTGGAAAAGATGTTTCCAATAGCAAAGTTTCTATACATGCTGGCAAGATTTTACCATTCGAGATCAGTTCGAATTGTAATATTAAAATAGAAGGTGGTGAAAGTTGGCTAGCTCATAGTTCATCCGCTGGCACATCGATATGGAGTGACATTATTCAAAAGATTTTCTATGCAAAAGTTCAAAAAACAATATTGATTGTGGGGAGTAGTGATGCAGGCAAGTCCTCTCTTGCAGTGTATATTGTAAATGAGGCATTGAAAAATGGTTTTACACATTGTTGTGTAGTAGATGGTGATATAGGTCAAGGAGATCTAGCTCCACCAAATGCTGTTGGTGGAGCAGTTATAACGAAACAGATAACTGATCTACGAGATATCGACGGACAATTTTTTGAATTTGTAGGAAGTACTAGTCCTGCAGGGTTTGAACACATCATTATCAATGCAATTAAAAGTATCTTAAAGCAATTTCGCCCCTTCTGTAGTATTTGTATAATCAATACAGATGGCTATATTCTAAACAACGGTATTGACTATAAGGTCAGAGTAGCTCAAGAGTTGAGGCCTGATTTGGTAGTATGCCTTGGAGAGGTTTCCTTATTTAATACCTTCAGAGCAAAGTTTGGTTTTTCTCCTATGCTGTTTGGAAAACCTCCTAGCAATGCGATAAAATCCAGAATTGACCGGAGTCAGAGAAGGTTAAATCAATTTCAAAGATATGTATTAGAAGAAAAAGACAGCAGAAGTAATATTATTTCTAAGTCCTTAAATGAAGTTAAGTTTGTATTCAAAGGAAAGTTATATCCAACAGTACGGATCACAAGGTGTGGCTCTTTACATTTGACGAATAACAGAAACAGCATTCAAATCATGAGAAGAAAACTTGCAAATATGTTTATAGCAGTAGGATCTGATGGTAGAAATATTTTAGGATTTGGTGTTATATTAAATGTTTCTCGCAGTAGGGTACATATCAAATCAGATGTTGACAACTTCAACAAAATTTACCTTAGCAACTCTAGAATAAATGAATATGACGCATTGGAATTTAGAATGACTAATTGATGTAGTTTAAAACTTATCAACTATATCTTTGATTTATCCGCATCATAGATACAGTTTCACTCTTTGAAGAGGTATGAATCTGTGCTCAAAGTATTTTGAGAATTCATATTGCTTAGTTGGATCGTCACGATCTTGTTCTTGTCCTATAGGTGGTAGGCTATAAGAAGATTTATGGATTATGATTCCACGACAATCTGTCCTGTTTCAGCTCACGACAATTTATTGGTTGACGATATTGTAATTATTGAAAATAATAAGAATACCAATCACAAACTTGTTCCTCATGTTATTTATACTATAATCTCTAAATCTCAAAAGGTCCTACTTATCTTGGAAATTATTTGTCCATAAGATATTATTTTTGGTGATGGATAGGACTCTACATACATACACAGATATCTGTCTTTTTTTTCTGTGAGTGCGGCAACTAGCAAATATACATTGTTTCCAAGATCTTCTAGTTTAAAATGAAACACCATATTATTGTAGATTAGGTCATGGAAAGAAGAACAATCTGTTTTACACTGTTGTTTTATCGCTGGTATTAAATAATGCAAATAAAAAATGCTTGACTTAATCAATACAGTATTGTTATTGTTTTTGAAAAATTGACTTTTGTTATATTCTCCAGCAAGTAATTTTCCATTCTCATCTACTGCCGCTACAAACTTAAGATTTTTTTTATCCGCAGATAATGCGGCCAAACAAATTTCCCTTAAGAAATTATATTCTTCTTGAGCCAATACCAACCTAAGCTGAAAAGCATCTATATATGAAATGAATATCACTGTACTAAAGATTATTACAGATTGTTTTCAATAAAACTATCTATCAGTATTGTAGATTATTCTACTATAATAGATATGATGTTGGTGGCTCGTTCTTAATGTTCTTTATCCAATTTCCACGCTGGGCATACTCCCTTGGGCTTAAGTTATAACCTTAAATTCCACTACTATCTGACTTTTTAACTTCTATTGTAAGGTTGTCGCCAACTTTTATTGCCATATCCTCATACTCTTTCATACTCAACTTGAATGTAGGGGAATCAGTCAACCCTCCTCCTGTACCTGCTCCTCCGCCACCAGCACCCATCATTTTAGAGATATCTCCAATAGCCTTAGGGAGATTCTTCATCAAATCCTCCGGGGAAGTAAATACATTGGAACCAAAAGGATTTTGCTGCTTTCCTCCCTCTACCCCTGATTTGTATGCATTTGGATCACTAAATGTGACATAAACATAAGGAGTGCCATCCTGAGCTGCTTCAATTCTTGAAACTATGAAATCTTTCTTCATTCCTTTCTTCCCACATAAAAGACACTTATAATTTACTGTTGTCAATAAGCAAGAAGGTATGTAAGTCTTACGCAATTGTATAGAACATCATGTGTGCTGGCAATATTATTTTATACGATGTAGCTGTCTTGCCTACATAATGATCTTTAAACAGTATACGTATCAATTTTTATAAGATGTCTTAACTCTTAATTTCTATAGTAATAAGTATATGACCAAAGCTAATCAATTAGACTGTGTAAATTATGTCATCTAACGCTTATGCTAATATGGTTGACCAGAGGGCATGTTTTTGATTATCTGAATAGGGTAGAAGGAGAATCTGTTTTACTTGAACACATCCCAGTTAATACAACAAAAAGACTTCTGGCCTTGGGTCAGGGGTGGTCGCCTTATCAAATTGTACTCTGTAGAAATCATCATTATAATTACAAGGTTAGTTAATATGCATATTGTAAGTGATACATCGTAATGATAATTCCCTATTCTGTGTTATGACATGCCGGGAACAGATATGTTCTCCAAACAGCCTCTTTATCACAGACACTGTAGTTTCGTCTTTGTTACAATAGAAATCTGGAAAGGGCTTGAATTTGCACCCATAATTGGAGTAAGCCATAATTCTCATGGCAACAAAAATCTGGTTCTTTTAATTATCTAGATGAATCTATGTGTGTATATAGTGAAAATGACGCTATACACACGTGTTATAAATATAAGAAGCTAAAGAACTCCCTCGGTATAAAATGCGGTGTTCGCTGTGACAACTGTGATAGAAAAGGTTATTGGCAACTTTTGGCATAATTATGATTCAACAAAAGATATACTGTATTCTTACTTTCATTAATCTTTCATCCAATGTCTATCTTCCAGATATTCTATCAGTCTTATCATTTGTTCTAGCCTATCCTTACCTCCTATTTGGTTTTTGCATATTTCATAGTGTTGTAGTAGCATTTGATCTTCTTTTGTAGATATGCTGCCTTTCTCCTCTATTAGATCAAAAAATTTGTCCTCTTTTCCTGTGTGATCAGTTATAAAAACAGCATATGGTTTGAGGAATCTTGCTACCGATTCTTTTATTTTGATATCTTCATTCTCTAGTTCTATTATTTCAACGCCTTCTGTTTCATGTTTTGCTTCTTTCTTTTTGTGTTTATTTTGTTTCCAGACACTTAATTCTCTTCTAAGCATAATAGCATTTCTTCTGCCAAATTCATGTTCAATTAGAAATTTCCGAATATCTTCTGCAAATCCATTTTTGTCCCTAGTTTCGGGAAAATAAGCATGTTCTTCTTTGCCGTGATGAAACCTATCTATGAGTTCTTCTATCACTACAGAAATGATCTCTATATCTTCTAGTGGAATATCTTTGTTAGCGTATAGCTTATCAGAACATCTCTCAATTATGTTCCTCAATCTTCTCACAGTAATGTGGTCGTGTTTAAGATCTTGTGTGGCATTCAAGGTTAGACGTTATTATAATGACTTTAATAATATATTGTTATAAAATTCATAAGAGCGTTATGAAAGAGGACCAAAGAGTTACATAGCTTATTACTTGGAGGTTAACAAAAACAGATGCAATAAGATTATCCTATATACTTTGTCAGATTCAGTTCATGTAATCCTACAAATGCACAATCAATAACAGAATTGTATCATTCATCAAATAATGCAAAGACAATGGGTCCAAATGCAAATTATACTATGGGACATATCTGCACTGCCAAGGTTAAAGCAATCTAAAAACATAACGTGGTTAAGTCTACTTTATCTATTTCATTTCATAAATGAAAGCACTTTTACCCGGCCATTGGTATAGTGTGTGATCTTAAAGCTGTTACACAGCTTTTTTTAATACATGTCCAAATAACTCTGTTCATATGTGATAAAATGATCATTATCGCTATGCCATTTAATAGAAAGGAATGGAATGAACCTCAAAGTGAAAGTATGACAAACAAGTTGCTTGATAGGTTAAAGCCTCAAGATCCTTTAAAGCCGCGTATAGAGGAAGCACAAGGCAAATTACAGATGCAGCTTTCAAAATTAGAGAAAATATCTGCAAAGTTACGTGAAAAAGATCAAGTAATCTTTAAGCGTGTAGTTCATTCTCTTCAAAATCATGATAGCCACTACGCTAAATTACTATCAGGTGAATTATCTGAAATCCGTAAAATGAACAAAATGGTTGATTCTGCCAAGTTAGCGTTAGAACAAATACAATTAAGGTTAAATACAGTAACTGAATTTGGAGACGTAGCAGCGACCTTGGGCCCAGCTATGACTGCTATGAAGGGAATACAAGGTGGGTTATCTTCTATGATGCCACAAGCAGATCAATCATTTGGACAAATTTCAGAATTGCTAGGAGGTATCATGACAGAATCTGGTCAAATGCCAACTGCTGAATTGGGAGGAGTCACAGAATTAAATGAAGAATCGATGAAGATCATAGAAGAGGCAAGCGCTCTACTTGAAGTGAACACAAAGAGTAAATTCCCTGATCTGCCATTTTCTGACGATGACATGGATGAGTCTTCTAAACAAAAAACACAATCTTCTTCTGCATACTAACCACGTGGAATTTTCTCTTTTTTATGGTAGACCTTGATCTATCTTATATAATGAGAATATTTATCATAAGTGCTCCACAATACTGCGTGATACCAATTGATTACAACTGGAAGTGTCTATAATTTCTTCAACGAACTTTACGCAGCATGGTAAAACTTGGCTTTTTGAGTCGACATGAGTGGGCGGGCATAGTTGAGTTAAGGATTATTATCTCTTACTACCGCGCCACATTCATCATAATATCTACGGCGATATGTACATTCATAAAATTCTCCAACCTGGGGATTGTTGATCTATCTCTGTCTATTATCTGTCTTCTAGAAACATTTGCAGAATATGAACATGAAAAGATGCTATGAAGAAAGAGTTGTAATGCAAAGAGAAATCTTTCAATTATAAAATAGATGCAATTCAGCCATAAGGGTGACTATGCTATTCTATTGCATTGGATTAATAGAATGTCCAATGACTTTATCACCCCTCATATTGATACAACATGCACATTTTTGATTTAAACAAATTCCTGCCTGTTCATGATTGCAAATAGAACATATACATTGTTGTTCTAAATTAATAGAATCACTAATTTTCTTCCTCTGCTGAGGTTTTGATTTCTCATCAACATATAACCATAACAAAATCAAAGGTATTCCTAATACAAAAAATATTCCTATTGTCCGTATTGGAACGTGTAAAACAAATAAAAATATTCCAAAGCACACTGTAGCTATGCCGAGAGCTGAAAGCCAACGGTTTGCAAGGCTATCCATTTGTATAAGTCATAACCTATCTAATATATGGCACTTCATGCTGCTGTTCTTCTTCTTGATTTTGCGTAAAATCTTCTGCCATGCTACTCCTGTTATCTGTTGCGAATCTTTTTCGTTTTCTTCGTAACTTCCTTACTTCTTCAAGTATTTCTCTTAATTGCTTCTCTGAAATCTTTGATATTCTAGAGTCACATTCTATACCTTTTGCTTCAAGTACTTCTTCTGTTAGCTTAATGACCTCATCCTTGTCCTGCTCTTCTTCCACAGTTAGCATATTATTACTCTTGAATCTGAAGAAGGCAAATTCACTCATATGTATCTACTATTACAGCAAACTTGTTATTATTGATCTCGTCTTACCAGTCTATAATGATACTTGTAGTTTTTGAAAACCGTTACAAAAATCTAACCTATATAAATAGATGTAACCAATCTATGGCAAACTACGATTATAGTCTCGCCACTAAATTGGAAAAGCTGTTGGTTATCAGTTTTACAACATAAAATATTATATGTAACGAAATATTATTATCATCATCCTCCTGCTGATTTAAGTCGGTTATAGATAGCTTATTAATATGCATGTAGTGACCTTTCCTTCACACTATTTGGACTCAGAGAATATTATCTACTAAATTCATTTCATTGGATGAAGGTGATTTCTTTACGTCATGAAAGCAGCAAGATGACAGGCATCAATCGTGTCAGACGAAGCCCATCTAACAAACATGGTTGAAAATAATATTGACATTTATCATATCAGTAATCAATACTATGTATCAATTGAGATCATGGGCACCTATTAGTTGTTATGGCTACGACTTCCTTGCTGCTTTTTCTATTAAAAAGTCCATTCCAACGGGTTTTGGGATAAACTTGGATGTTTTGGTTCTATGGTCTTTAGGTGTTTTTCGATGAGGTTTGCGTATAAGGCCCTCATGTGGTAAGAAAGCAGGTTTCTATTCTTATACCAATTACTATAAGACCAATATATATTACAGCTATTAATATGGAAGGAATAATCAGCCTACTATTCTGTAAATAATAATGACGCTAATAATAATTTCAATAAACCTGTGCTAGGATCCTTTATCACAACAAGTATGTACAGAGACAATCAAGAAATTGATAAAAAAAGGATATGAATCAACATAGAAAAATATCGCCAGTTCGTGCCATAAAGCCAACAATATACGTATAATCCTGTTTTCAATATTGAAGATGGATAAAAATGTATACAAGACTTTAAGTTATAAGAGTAGTAATCGTTGTAGCATTAATACTCGATACTACGGACACTACGAATACCGCTACTTGGCAAAATGCTAAAGCAGCAAAGCTAATGACGAGAGCTCGGTTAGAGATAAGATAGATATATAGAATTGATTCTTACTTAAAGTTGCATTTCTTCTATTTACTTATGGAAGTCCAAACGCAACTATAGAGCCTTCTTTAAGGGTACCTTTAGTTTGACCTTGAATCTCACCAGTTGGTACAAAAAGCATTCCATTTCCTATAGATGGGCCAACGTGTCCGATTGGGGCGTTAACATTATGTTCCCATAGCTTCTTTCCAGTTTCTTTATCCAATGCCAAAATAACACCGGACTTTGTTGTTGAGGTATGGCTTCCTTTTGCCTTTTCTGTAAAAGGAATATAACCAGCAAATACGACATCATCAGTAACAAGTGGAGACACTCTCGGTGGAAATTCTGTGGGGTATTGCCACTTGACTTTCCCAGTCCTTAAATCCATCGCTACTATAGTTCCGTTACTCAATCCTCTCTCTATGGTATGTGGCGCAGCTACTGTATGTCCACTCACTCCGCTACCATCTCTATCTGTGAAATAGTTTAAACCTCTATTTGTAGCTGAAACATAGAGGGAATTGTTGTTATTGTCTGTTGCATGATAATTGAAAATACCATAAGACCAAACCATGCCACTGCCAGTGGATAATGGTATTGCATCTGTATTGTATTGTTTTCCCAAAATCTTCCACCATATCTCTTTTCCTGTAGCTGCATCCATTGCAAGGATGTTTCCCATCTTGTCATGACCTACTACTATTTTCCTTTGTGTTCCATTATCAAATGTAACCTTGCTGATGCTGCTCCCCCATGAAGTATCCCAATCATGAGTATCGGGAACTCTTACATTTAAAATAGTTCCATAGTCTATGAATGGTGTAGCCCATATAATTTGTCCGCTAGTGACATTCACAGCTACCATGTGATTTGAGTAAAGGTTGGGTGTTTGTCTTGTAGTTGCGTTAAAGCTTGGAGATGGACTTCCTAGTGGTATATACATTATTCCTGTCTCTGGATCTAATGATCCGCCAGACCAATCTGATGCATCTCCGTTGTAGGGGGGAGCATTACCCCGCTTTACCCATTCTCCTGCTGTAGTACGTATATTCCATATTATTTTACCATTAGTAATATTTAGAGCAGTAATATTTCCTTGTACTAAGGAGACACCATTTGGGTTGTCGCCACCAGCAGCTGAACCTGCTATTACATAATCTTTCCATACAATAGGCTGGGAAGGAATATTATAACCTATTTTGGGGTTACCAAGGTGCTGTGATTGCCATATTATTCTACCATTCGTTGCATTCAAAGCAACCACAGTTGCATTATATGCTGTAGCTGCAAATACTATCCCATTATTGAAAGTCAATCCCATTGTAGGCCCATTTCCAACATGGGCTTTCCATAAAGTTTCTCCAGTTCTAATATCAAAAGCTATAACAGTGCCAGTGTTATCTTGAACATATCCTGTATAACTTATAATTATGGGCGGATCAGATATTTCAGCATCACTAAACAACCTCCATTTGATCTTCAAGTTAGCTACGTTTTCTGCATTAATTGTTGTTTGATTGCTATTTCTGGTGCCATAAATATCATGGTTAACAGTTATCCAGTTATCACGGTTTTTTGCTTCGGTACCCAAGTCAGAATTAAAAAGTTTTGGTAGTGAATTACTATTATTATCTTGTGCAGGATCAACTATGTTTTGGCCACTGATTTTACTATTGTTCTTACTAAATGTTGATTGATTTTCAAATTGCTGGCTGGACAAGTATGTAAATTGACCGTATGTTGCATTAACAAAAAAAGCTCCTTGCATAATAGATAGGAGTATAATAACAATCAGAATCTGTTTTAATCTAATTTTGAACTTCATAATGAATTATTTGGGCATATTTGTCATCATTAGATGACATATAAGAACGTATTTAGAATTTGAATATGATATAAAATGCTTTTTTATCTATCGTAGTTAAAAACTTATGCCTTCCCTTTGCACTCCTGTGAAGTAGCAAAGTACCTGCTAAAGCTGTTATATTCATAATGGCGCATCTATGCCTGAATGTAATAAATCTGACATTTCTTACACTATATGAGTGCATCTATTTTATTGGCTTTAAATTTAGAAATACATCCAAAATAATAGCAGAGACAAACAGAGGCTAATACCTTGATTCCAAGGATGTGCTAATAAATACATCCATAAGTATTATCCTAAGGATTACTCTAGGACACAATTGAAAAAGAAGGACTTTTTTTGTCTAGTCGTTACATTTATGTTATTAGTCTAGGTATCTGATTGTGGTTAGGATTATTGCGACCTTGACCAGCAATCCCACCACGAAGTAAATCCATCAGCTACATATGAATAAGACTCGGTCGACGCATAATCCTAAAACTCATCAAGCTTTTGTGCTGATCCTTTCCAAGTTCAATCTTCTACAACATAACTTATCAATATATCTGCATTCATCGCACCTGTGGAAATACCTGCAACAATATCAAATATGGGCCGCATTTTTGTACTCCTTTTTTGCCATCTTCCTATTATATTTCCAGAATGCTTGAAAAACGCCAGCTTCATATGCACCAAGTGATCCTTCACCTTGGAAAATTAATGTCCTTTTTTGATACGGATTTTGACTCATTGTTATTAATGCATCTCCTTATTCAACTATACCAAACATGAAAATTAGTTATCTATTTTTGAACATAACATGAAAGTTTATCGAAATATAACAATTTACTCATAACTTCCTTATTACAGAGCATTGATATATTTAACAATTGGGTGCACCGAAGTCT